>JBDSXU010000469.1:0-1609 GCA_039926005.1 Marmoricola sp. | reverse complement strand
CCGACGCAGCCGGCGGTCGCGTCCTGCGCGGAGCACTCCGGTCCCGATGGTGCGCCGGTGATCTTCGTCGGGACTGCAGAAGCGGAACGGCGTGGGTACACACGCTTGAAGGTGGATGAGGTTCTGGCTGGCCCGGATCTTGGGCACGAGGTGTGGGTCCTCTCCGGGCAGGAGCAACCCCCCTGGCCGCTGAGTATGTTCTCCACTGTTCATGGCTCGGTGGACGCCGACTTCGCCCTCGGCAATCGGTACCTCGTGGGCGCGAACCGGTCGTTCGCCACCAATGCCTGCCAGGTCTCCTCGGTCGATGTGGGCGCCAGCCACTCAGGGGCGCGTAAACCTGTTGAGAACGGCGTAGGCGGTGCCGACGGGCCCCTCGGGCCACTCGGGCAGACCCTGTGGGTGGCCGGAATCGTTGGACTCCTCGCAGCAATCGTGAGACTCCTTCAGAGGTTCCGGGGACGAGGGACTGACGCGTCCAGCCGGCAATGACTCCTTCGCGGCTGCTCTGGTGTAGTACGACGGCACGACCTTGGGCGCCGGCGCTGGAGCGCCTGGTCGGTCAGCTCGCTGATGAGCCGGCACTTGTCGAGACCCGGGACTCAGCAAAGCGGTCCTTATCGGTTGATTTCGGGACTTTTGACCCTTTTGGACGCCTTCAGTCGGTGACACGATGCCAGTGAAGACAGTCATCTGGGTCCGGAAGCGGCCCGTTCGATGATCTCACCGACCGGAGTGTCAGATGACCACGTCAGGGCCTCACCCCTCGCTGCTGGACCGAGCGAGCGTTTCCGGCTTGCGGCTCATGTGCCTGGTGCGTGCCTTCGTGCTCGGCACCGGCCTGTCGGTCGCGGCGGTCGTCGCGCAGACAGAAGGCGCGGGCCCTCTTGACGGCCAGCTTGTCATCGGTGCCGGCACCCTCTTCCTGGTCTCGACCCTGGCGACATTCAGCCCAAGTTTCCCGCGCCTCTCACGGCCGGCCATGGCGGCCATCGCCCTGCTCGACATCGTTGCGCTGCTGTTCGTGTTCCACATCCAGAACAGCACGGAGCTGGTGGAGATCCTCATCGCCGTACCAGCCTTCTGGATCGGTGCCGTCCTGGGCCGGCGAGGGGTGGCACTCATCGGACCGTTGTGTGCAGTCCTGTTCGTGGCCCCGGGGCTCGTCTTGCACGGCGCCGCCGGTCTCGGCTTCCACCAGGGGATCTCGATCGTCGCGTACTCTCTCCTCTCCTCTGCGGTCCTGGTCGCGTCCGTCGAGATGTGGGCCACCTACACCGCCCTACTCGAGACGACAGCTGAGGAGCTGCGAAGTGCCTTGAAGGTGAAGGACGACTTCATCTCACTGGTGTCCCACGAGCTACGTACGCCGCTGACCTCGATCATCGGCTACCTCGACCTCGCCATGGACGAGGTGGAGAGCCTCCCCAGCCCCATCGGCGCGCACCTCAACGCCGTGAGCCGCAACGCAGATCGTCTGCTCGTGCTCGTCACGGACCTGCTCGCCGCAGAGCAAGCCGAGCGCGCGCCGATGCGCCTGGTCCTCAAACCGACCGACATCTCCTCGCTCGCACGACAGAGCCTCGACGACCTCGTACTACGCGCCAGG
>JBDSXU010000468.1:0-1574 GCA_039926005.1 Marmoricola sp. | reverse complement strand
ACCGCGCGACCCGATGCCGGCCTTCCGCTCGCCGGGTCTCTCGGTCATCGCCGAGGTGAAGCGCAGGTCTCCGTCCAAGGGCGCGCTCGCCGACATCCCGGACCCGGCCGCTCTGGCCGCCGCCTACGCGGCGGGCGGGGCCGACGCCATCTCGGTGCTGACCGAGCAGCGACGCTTCGGAGGCAGTCTGGACGACCTGCTCCTCGTGCGCGCCGCCGTGTCCACCCCGGTGCTCCGCAAGGACTTCGTCGTGACCGGCTACCAGCTGCTCGAGGCGCGCGCCGCGGGCGCCGACCTCGTGCTGCTGATCGTCGCGGCCCTGGATGGCGGGCTTCTCGGTGAGCTGCACGACCAGGCTCTTTCGCTGGGACTCACGGTCCTCACCGAGGTCCACGACGAGGCCGAGATCGTCCGGGCCCTGGACGTGGGCGCCGACCTCGTCGGGGTCAACGCCCGCGACCTGAAGACCCTCGAGGTCGACCGCGACACCTTCGGACGCCTGGTGACCCTGTTGCCCGAGGATGTGGTCAAGGTGGCCGAGTCGGGTGTAAGCGGGCCGAAGGACGCTGCCCGCTACGCCGCAGAGGGTGCCGACGTGGTGCTGGTCGGCGAGGCACTCGTGAAGGACGGAGACCCCAGAGCCGCGGTCGCCGCGATGAAGGCCGTCCAGGGGGCGTCCCAGGAGGCCGGAAGATGAGCCAGCAGACCAGCCAGCCGATCAGTGCGAACGGACCGGACGAGAACGGTCGGTTCGGCGAGTTCGGCGGACGCTTCATGCCCGAGGCGCTGATGGCCGCGCTCGACGAGCTCACCGCCGCCTGGCACGAGGCGATGGCCGACGGGTCGTTCACGGCTGAGTTCCAGCGCATGCTCCGGGAGTACGCCGGGGTGCCGAGCCTCCTCTACGACGCCACCAAGCTCAGCGAGCGTGCCGGTGCGCGGATCCTGCTCAAGCGCGAGGACCTCAACCACACCGGCGCGCACAAGATCCGCAACGTCCTCGGCCAGGCACTGCTGACCAAGCGCATGGGCAAGACCCGGGTCATCGCCGAGACCGGCGCCGGGCAGCACGGGGTCGCCACGGCCACCGCTGCGGCGTACCTCGGACTGGAGTGCACCGTCTACATGGGTGAGCTCGACACGGAGCGGCAGGCGCTCAACGTCGCCCGGATGCAGCTGCTCGGTGCCGAGGTGATCCCGGTGACCTCGGGTTCACGCACGCTCAAGGACGCGATCCACGAGGCGATCCGCGACTGGGTGGCCAGCGTCGACCACACGGCCTACTGCTTCGGGACCGCAGCCGGTCCGCACCCGTTCCCTGCGATGGTCCGCGACTTCTGCCGCGGCATCGGTGACGAGGCGCGGACGCAGTGCCTCGAGCTCACCGGTGCCCTGCCCGACTCGGTGGTGGCATGTGTGGGCGGGGGGTCCAACGCGATCGGCCTGTTCACCGCGTTCCTCGAGGATGAGTCCGTGGACATCTTCGGCTTCGAGGCGGGCGGCGACGGGGTCGACACGTTGCGGCACGCGGCCACGATCTGGGCCCGGGACGTCGGCGTCCTGCACGGTGCCCG
>JBDSXU010000467.1:0-4778 GCA_039926005.1 Marmoricola sp. | reverse complement strand
CGATGCCGAAGGGACGAGGTCGCCTGGCGGCGTCCCCGCGGTACCACCCTCCTTGGCCGGCGCCGTACGGCGCGCCGACCCACTCCATGGGCGACCCGGGTGGGTCAACCGCTGCTGGTTCTAGTCCGCGGCGGCCCCGTGAGGAACCGTCCACGTTTCTTCCAGCGGCTCCGGGATGATGGTCCCCTCGACGCCCTGCGGTGGGGACCAGTGTGCCAGAACTGTGAAAGAGTGCTCCGACCGTGTGGTGAACGTGCCGACGGCCCGGCGGGTTGAAGGGGATCGACGCGCAACATATCCTCGCGCCACCACGTACGACTTAGCTCAATCCATCACCCGATAGGGGGTCTCAGCAGTCATGGCATCAGCCACCAAGAAGTCCTTGGCGAGTAGGGCAGGTGCCGCGGCCCGCAAGGTCGTCTCCCGCGGTTCCGCTGAAGCGAAGGCTGCCAAGTCCACCGCCCGGGCCGCGAGCAAGGCCACCAAGAAGGCCGTGGCGAAGCAGGTCGCACCCCAGAAGTCCGCCGTGAAGACGGCCACCAAGAAGGCGCCCGCCACCAAGAAGGCGCCCGCCAAGCAGCCAGCAGCGAAGAAGACCCCCCCGAAGAAGACGCCTGCCACCAAGGCTGCGTCCAGGAAGGCAGCTCCCGCATCGCGGTCAGCAGCCAAGAAGGCGACCGTGACCACCGAGCCAGCAGCCACCCAGCCCGCCACCCAGCCCGCCACCAGGGCGCCGACGAAGAAGGCTCCCGCTAAGAACGCGGCAGCCAAGAAGGCGGCGCCCAACACCGGTGCGGCAGAAGCCGAGCTGGTAGTCCTGGAGGCCGAGGACCCCTGGACCAAGGCCGAGCTGAAGGAAGTTCGCGCCCAGCTCAACGACGACGTCAAGCGCCTGACCGGAGAGCTCGCCGAGGTCGAGGGAGACCTCGCTGGCATGATCGAGAACTCCGGTGAGGGCGCCGGCCACGACCAGGCCGACGTCGGCTCGGCGTCGTTCGAGCGTGACCAGGAGATGGTCATCGTCAACAACGCCCGCGACATGCTCGAGCAGTCGCAGCACGCGCTCGAGCGCATCGCGAACGGAACCTACGGCCAGTGTGAGACCTGCGGCAACCCGATCGGGAAGAACCGGCTGATGGCGTTCCCTCGCGCGACCTTGTGCCTGAGCTGCAAGCAGCGCGAGGAGCGTCGCTGAGCACCGGACGCTCGGCGACCCGACTGGCCTTCGCGGTGGCTGCGTTGGCCCTGCTCCTCGACCTGTTCAGCAAGCAGCTCGCCGTCCACGAGCTCACCGGACGGGCACCGGTGGCGGTGTTCGGCGACTTCCTCGAGCTGCGCCTGGTGCGCAACGCGGGTGCCGCGTTCAGTGCCGGCGAGTCGCTCACCCCGCTGATCTCGGCCGTGGCCGTGGTTGCCACGCTCGTGGTCGTCTACTTCGCGCTGCGCGTGCGCCATCGTCTGTGGGCGGTTGGGCTGGGGTTGCTCCTTGCGGGCGTCGCGGGGAACCTGATCGACCGCATCTTCCGGGCGCCCGGACCCTTCCGCGGCCACGTGGTCGACTTCTTCGCACTGCCGAACTGGCCCGTGTTCAACGTCGCCGACATGTGCATCGACCTCGCCGGTGCAATGTTCGTGGTGCTCCTGATCCGCGGCATCCGCCTCGACGGGACCCAGCACCCGCACGACGCCCGGCACGCTGAGCCCGTCCCCGATGAGCCCGTCAAGGATGAGCCCGTCAAGGATGAGCAGTGACCGAGGGCGACGGAGAGCAGCGCACACTCGAGGTGCCCGAGGGCCTGGCGGGGGAGCGGGTGGACGTCGCTCTCGCGCGGATGTTCGGCATCTCCCGCAGCAAGGCGGCCGAGGTGGTCTCCCGGAAGCTGGTGCTCCTCGACGGTCTCCCGGCAACCAAGTCCGACCGGCTGGTGCCGGGGGCGTTGCTCGACGTCACCTTCCCGCGCACCGAGGATCCCCTCGAGGTGGTGGCCGAGGTCGTCGAAGGGATCGGGATCATCCACGAGGACGACGAGATCGTGGTCATCGACAAGCCGGTCGGGGTCGCCGTACACCCATCGATGGGCTGGACCGGGCCGACGGTCGTGGGGCACCTGCGTGGTGCGGGCTTCCAGATCGCGACCAGCGGGGCACCCGAGCGGCGAGGGATCGTGCAACGCCTGGACGTGGGCACCTCGGGCGTGATGGTGATCGCCAAGAGCGAGCGCGCCTACTCCTTGCTGAAGAACGCCTTCCGCCACCGTGAAGTCGACAAGACCTACCACGCGCTGGTCCAGGGGCACCCCGATCCGCTGGAGGGCACCATCGACGCGCCGATCGGCCGGCACACCAGGTCGGACTGGAAGTTCACCGTGCGCGAGGACGGCAAGCACAGCGTCACGCACTACTCGACTCTCGAGGCGCACCGCTTCGCGAGTCTCCTGGAGGTGCACCTCGAGACCGGTCGCACCCACCAGATCCGGGTGCACATGGCGGCACTGAAGCACCCGTGCGTGGCCGACCTGACCTACGGCGCGGATCCCACGCTCGCGCTGCGCATCGGGCTGGAGCGACAGTGGCTGCACGCCGTGCGGCTCGGTTTCGAGCACCCCGGGACCGGGGACCAGGTGGAGTACGAGTCGCCCTACCCGGACGACCTGTCCCACGCCCTGGAGATCATCCGCAATGCCCACTGAGCAGCTGCCCGACGAGTTCGAGCTGCGGCCAGGCACCCGCGACGACCTTGACTCGCTGCACTTACTGTTCCTGGCCGCCACCGCAGGCCCGGGGCACCCGCCCGAGACTCGGTCGCCGGAGGAGGTGCGCGAGTGGTGCCTTGGCCTGCTCGACCGCGGCGGGCGCGAGCTGTGGGTCGCCGTGCGTGAGGACATCCTCCTCGGCTTCGTGCTCCTGGACGGGGAGTGGGTCAACCTGATCTTCGTCCACCCGGGTCGGCCTGCCCGCGGGGTCGGCGCCGCGCTTCTCGACGTCGTCAAGAGCCTGCGGCCACGTGGGTTCGGCCTGAGGGTCTACCAGGCCAACCAGCGGGCGCGCGCCTTCTACCTCAAGCACGACCTCATCGAGCTCGAACGCACCGATGGCAGCGGCTACCCCGAAGTCGAGCCCGACCTGCAGATGGCCTGGCTGGGCGAGGAGCCCCTGGCCTACCTCCGCCGCCGCATCGACGCCCTCGATGACGAGCTGGCCGTGCTGCTGGCGCGTCGTACGGCGCTCACGGCGGCTGTCCAGGACCACAAGGCCGCCTCGGGTCGGTACGCCGGGCAACGTGGTCGTGATGTCGACCGGGAAGCCGACATCGTCGCCCGGATGGCTCGACGCGTCCCCGAGCTGGGACCGGAGCGGATCGCGCGGGTGATGCGCACCGTCATCGGGGAGAGCCTCGCCGCCTGGGAGTCGCGCCGCTAGTAGCCCGCCGACAACCCCGCCTGTCAGCGACATGGAGACCCGTTCGACCCGGTCGGCTGACCATCGGTTTCGGGCCCGTGTCCCTGTCGGGGGGCCCTGTCATGCTGACGTACGCTGACCTTCTTCCCCGCACGACCAGGCCCCACGACGACTCCGGGTCTGTGCAGAAGACGGGTGTCCACTCCAGAGCTCGGGAAGGGCTGATCGCGCTCCATGTCGAGCAAAGACGGATTCGTTCACCTGCACGTCCACACGGAGTACTCCATGCTCGACGGAGCCGCCCGGCTGGATGACATGTTCGAGCGGACCGCCGAGCTGGGCATGGACGCGATCGCGATGACCGACCACGGCAACGTTTTCGGTGCCTACGACTTCTGGTCCAAGGCAAAGAACCACGGAGTCAAACCGATCATCGGCTGCGAGGCCTATTTCACGCCCAACAACTCCCGATTCGAGAAGAAGCGGGTCCGGTGGAACGACGGTGGCAACGACGACGTCTCCGGCTCGGGCGCCTACACGCACATGACGCTCCTCGCGGAGACGACCGAGGGCATGCACAACCTGTTCCGGCTCTCCTCGCGAGCCTCGATGGAGGGCTTCTTCTACCAGCCGCGGGCTGACCGGGAGCTGCTCACCGAATACGCCAAGGGTCTGATCGCCACCACCGGGTGCCCCTCGGGCGAGGTGCAGACCTGGTTACGGATCGGCGACTACGACAAGGCCCGCCAGGCCGCCTCCGACTTCCAGGACATCCTCGGCAAGGAGAACTACTTCCTCGAGCTGATGGACCATGGGCTCGACATCGAGACGCGCGTCCGCGACGGCCTGCTGCGCCTGAGCAAGGACCTCGGCATCGCGCCGGTCGCGACCAACGACTCCCACTACGTCCACCAGAAGGACGCGCCCTCCCACGAGCACCTGCTCTGCGTCTCCTCGGGCAGCGTGATGTCTGACCCCAAGCGGTTCCGGTTCAACGGGGACGACTACTACATCAAGTCGCCCGCCGAGATGCGTGAGCTCTGGGCCGTGCGCAACGGGATGCCCGAAGCGTGCGACAACACGCTGCTGATCGCCGAGCGTTGTGACGTCGAGTTCACCGAGGGCAACGGCACCTACATGCCGCGCTACCCCTGCCCCGAGGGCGAGGACGAGAACTCCTGGTTCGTCAAGGAGGTCGAGAAGGGGCTGCAGTTCCGCTATCCGCAGGGGATCCCCGACAACGTACGCAAGCGGGCCGACTTCGAGGTCGGCGTCATCGTCGCGATGGGCTTCCCCGGCTACTTCCTCGTGGTCGCCGACTTCATCAACTGGGCGAAGGACAACGGGATCCGCGTGGGACCAGGCCGCGGTTCGGGCGC
>JBDSXU010000466.1:0-3558 GCA_039926005.1 Marmoricola sp. | reverse complement strand
CCGAGGGCGACGCCGGGTTGGGTCTTCACTTCGACCTCACGGTGCCCTTCGCGCGCTACGTGCTCGAGAACGCAGGCAAGCTGGAGTTCCCGTTCCGGCGCTACCAGATCCAGAAGGTGTGGCGCGGTGAGCGCCCGCAGGAGGGCCGGTTCCGGGAGTTCACCCAGGCCGACATCGACGTGATCGGGCGCGACACCCTGGCCTTCCACCACGACGTGGAGGTCGCCCGGGTCATGCTCGACGCGCTCGGCGGCCTGGCCGACCCTCAATCGATCGGCCTGCCCGGGTTCCGGCTGCAGGTCAACAACCGCAAGCTGATCCAGGGCTTCTACACCGGGCTCGGGGTCGCTGATCTCGACGCGGTGATGCGTGCTGTCGACAAGCTGGACAAGCTGCCCGAGGAGCGCGTCGGCGCCCTGCTCGTCGAGGAGGCCGGCCTGCGCCGCGAGCAGGCGGAGAGCTGCCTGGCGCTCGCCCGGATCAGCACGACTGACACCTCCTTCGTGGAGCAGGTGCGCTCGCTCGGCGTACACCACGAACTGCTTGACCAGGGCCTCACGGAGCTGGCTGCCGTGATCGAGGGCTGCGCTCCGCTGGTGACCGACCGCGTCGCGATAGTCGCCGACCTGAAGATCGCCCGCGGCCTCGACTACTACACGGGCACCGTGTTCGAGACGCGGCTCGACGGCTACGAGGGCCTCGGCTCGATCTGCTCCGGCGGTCGCTACGACGCGCTCGCCACCGACGGCCGTACGACGTACCCGGGGGTCGGCATCTCCCTCGGCGTGAGCCGGGTGCTCATCCCGCTTCTGAACAAGGGTGTCCTCGAGGTGGACCGATCCGTGCCGAGCGCGGTCCTGGTGGCGGTGGTCGACGAGGAGAGCAGGTATGCCAGCGACGCCCTCGCCGAGCGGCTCCGAGCCCGGGGTGTGTCCTGCGAGGTGGCACCCGCAGCCCAGAAGTTCGGCAGGCAGATCCGCCACGCCGAGAGGCGCGGCATTCCCTACGTCCTGTTTCCCGGAGCGGCCGACCAGCCGCCCGAGGTCAAGGACATCCGCAGCGGTGAGCAGACCGCGGTGGACCTCACCACGTGGACGCCGCCGGACGCAGACCTGCGTCCGCGCGTCCGAACCAACCAACAGGAGCAACAGTGATCCGCACCCATGACGCCGGCAGCCTGAGGCCGGGACACGTCGACGCCGAAGTCACGCTCGCAGGCTGGGTGGCGCGACGTAGGGACCACGGGGGAGTGACGTTCATCGACCTCCGTGAGGCGAGTGGCGTCGTCCAGGTCGTGATCCGCGACGAGGCGGTGGCGCACCACCTGCGCAGCGAGTACTGCCTGAAGATCACCGGCACCGTGAACCTGCGCCCCGAGGGCAACCAGAACCCCAACCTCCCGACGGGCGAGGTCGAGGTCATCGCCACCGACGTCGTCGTCCTGAGCGCGGCCGCGCCTTTGCCGTTCCCCATCGACGACGCTGCGTCATTTGGAGGGGGTTCGGTCGGTGAGGAGGCACGGCTGCGCCACCGCTACCTCGACCTGCGGCGCAGTGGCCCCAACGCCGCTCTTCGACTCCGCAGCAAGGTCAACAAGGCTGCTCGCGACGTGCTGCACACTCACGACTTCGTCGAGGTCGAGACCCCCACCCTGACCCGCTCCACACCGGAGGGTGCCCGCGACTTCCTCGTCCCTGCGCGGCTGCAACCCGGCAGCTGGTACGCCCTGCCGCAGAGCCCGCAGCTGTTCAAGCAGCTGCTGATGGTCGCCGGGATGGAGCGCTACTTCCAGATCGCGCGCTGCTACCGCGACGAGGACTTCCGCGCCGACCGTCAGCCGGAGTTCACGCAGCTCGACATCGAGATGAGCTTCGTCGAGCAGGACGACATCATCGCCCTGACCGAGGAGATCCTCTCCGCCCTCTGGAGCCTCATCGGGTACGACGTGCCCACACCACTCCCGCGCCTGACCTACGCCGAGTCGATGGCGCGGTTCGGCTCGGACAAGCCCGACCTGCGGATGGGCCAGGAGCTGGTCGAGTGCACGGCGTTCTTCAAGGACACCCCGTTCCGGGTCTTCGGGTCGGAGTACGTCGGGGCGGTCGTCATGCCCGGCGGAGCGAGTCAGCCTCGCAAGAAGCTCGACGCCTGGCAGGAGTGGGCCAAGCAGCGTGGCGCCCGTGGCCTGGCCTATCTCCTCGTCAAGGAGGACGGCGAGCTGACCGGCCCCGTGGCCAAGAACATCAGCGAGGAGGAGCGGGCCACCATCGCCGCCCACGTGGGCGCGGAGCCGGGGGACTGCATCTTCTTCGCGGCCGGCGCGGTCAAGAGCAGCCGCGCGCTGCTCGGTGCAGCCCGGCTGGAGATCGGTCGCCGCGGCGGCCTGATCGACGAGGAAGCCTGGAGCTTCGTGTGGGTCGTCGACGCGCCGCTCTTCGAGCCGGCGGCAGACGCCAAGGCGGCCGGCGACGTCGCTGTCGGCAGCGGCGCCTGGACCGCGGTGCACCACGCCTTCACCAGCCCCAAGGACCTCGACTCCTTCGACGGGGACCCCGGCAACGCACTGGCCTGGGCCTACGACATCGTCTGCAACGGCACCGAGATCGGCGGAGGCTCGATCCGTATCCATTCACCCGAGGTCCAGAAGCGGGTCTTCGCTTTGATGGGTCTCGACGATGCGGAGGCGCAGGAGAAGTTCGGGTTCCTGCTCGACGCGTTCGCCTTCGGCGCTCCTCCGCACGGCGGCATCGCGTTCGGCTGGGACCGGATCTGCGCACTTCTCAGCGGCGCGGACTCCATCCGCGAGGTGATCGCCTTCCCGAAGAGCGGTGGCGGCTATGACCCGTTGACCGCAGCACCTGCGCCGATTACGGCCGAACAGCGCAAGGATGCCGGGGTGGACGTGCGCCTCGACCCCGCTGCAGCGACTGCGGCCGCAACACGGGAAAGGGTTAGATCCGGCACTGTTTCCGAGATATCGGATCCGTAACGAAAGCGGCCAGGGGTCTACTGTTCATTGAGTCGGCTCCGACGCGTTCTAGTGTGAGCGAGTCCGGCCGCCGGTCGGCACCCGAGGAGGAACACATGAAGAACTCAAGGAGCCGAGTGGCGCTCTTGGCGGCGGTCTCGGCGACTGTCCTGATTACGGCCGCCTGCGGCGCCGGGGAGTCGGGCGGTGCCAGCAGCAATGAGGGCAAGCCCGTCAAGGGCGGCACCCTGAACATGCTCGGCGTGGGCGACGTCGACTACATGGACCCGAACGTCTCGTACTACTCCGGCGGCTACCTCGGTCTGCGCCTCTGGAGCCGGCAGCTGTTCACGTTCGCCGCTAAGAAGGGCGCGACCGACAAGCCAGCACTGGACCTGGCCACCGACTTCCCGACCACGGACAACGGCGGGGTCAGCGCGGACGGGAAGACGGTGACGATCAAGATGCGCGACGACGTCAACTGGAACACCTCGACGCCTCGCCCGGTCACAGCCCAGGACTTCGTGCGCGGCGTGAAGCGCACCTGCAACCCGATCCAGCCATTCGGCGGCACGACAGACTTCGACTTC
>JBDSXU010000465.1:0-2761 GCA_039926005.1 Marmoricola sp. | reverse complement strand
TCCAGGCCATGGTCTTCGGCAACCGCGGCAAGACTTCGGGGTCAGGGGTCGGCTTCACCCGAGATCCTGCGACTGGTGCCACCGGTGTCTACGGCGACTACCTCTCGCACGCGCAGGGCGAAGACGTCGTAGCCGGTATCCGCAACACGATGCCGCTGAGCGACCTCGCCCATCTCGACAAGTCGTCCTACGCCGAGCTGATCGACTACATGACCCTCTTGGAGCAGCACTACCGGGACATGTGTGACATCGAGTTCACGGTCGAGCGCGGCAAGCTCTGGATGCTCCAGACCCGCGTCGGCAAACGGACTCCTGAAGCCGCATTCAGGATCGCCCATGTGATGGCCGGTGAGGGCCTGATCGATCTCGACGAGGCCCTTCGCAGGGTGACGGGCGCTCAGCTCGCGCGCCTGATGTTCCCGCGGTTCGGCGATCATGCCGATCACCTGAGCCTCACGGTCGGTGTCAGTGCGTCGCCAGGGGCTGCGGTGGGCAGAATCGTGCTCGACTCCCAGACCGCGGTGGAGTGGAGCAACCGCGGCGAGGACGTCATCCTCGTCCGCCAGGAGACGAACCCGGACGACCTGCAGGGCATGGTCGCGGCCCGCGGCATCCTGACCAGTCGGGGAGGCAAGACCTCGCACGCCGCGGTCGTCGCCCGCGGGATGGGACGCCCGTGCGTGTGCGGAGCCGATGGGTTGGTCGTCGACCCCGTGGCCAGGAGGGTCCAGGTCCGCGGCGGCCCGCTCCTGCACGAGGGCGACGTGATCTCCCTGGACGGCTCCAGCGGCGAGGTGTTCGCCGGTGCGGTCCCTGTCGTGGACTCAGCCGTGGTGCGCTACTTCGACGGCAAGGAGGTGACCGACCCGGTGGTGGACGCCGTCGCCGCGCTGCTGGACCATGCCGACGACGTCCGGCGCCTCGAAGTGCACGCGAACGCCGACACCCCCCAGGACGCTTCGCGGGCTCGAAGGTTCGGAGCCCAGGGCATCGGGTTGTGCCGCACGGAGCACATGTTCCTCGGCGCCCGCCGCATGCTCGTCGAGGACCTGGTCCTCGCCGAGGACGATGCCGCACGAGCCGAGGCACTGGAGGCCATGCTCCCCCTGCAGAGGGAAGACTTCACGCGCATCCTGGCCGAGATGGACGGGCTACCGGTCACGGTCCGACTGATCGACCCACCCCTGCACGAGTTCCTGCCCGACCTGACCGAGCTGTCGGTCCAGGCCGCTCTGGAGGACGAGCGGGGGCACAGCGACCCCCACACCCACCGGTTGTTGGCCGCCGTGCGCGCGCTCCACGAGCAGAACCCCATGCTGGGACTGCGCGGCGTCCGGCTCGGTGTCGTCATCCCCGGACTGGTCGCCATGCAGGCCCGAGCCATCCTCGAGGCCGCCGCCGACCGGCTGGAGGCCGGCGGTGATCCACGACCGGAGATCATGGTGCCGCTCGTCTCGACGGTCGGCGAGCTCGCACTCGTGCAGCGCGGCCTGAAGCACGTGGCCGAGCAGGTGGAGTCGGAGCGGGGATTCGCCGTACCGCATCGCATCGGCACGATGATCGAGGTGCCACGCGCTGCTCTCACGGCCGATCGCATCGCCGCCGAGGCTGAGTTCTTCTCGTTCGGCACCAACGACCTCACCCAGATGACGTGGGGCTTCTCACGCGACGACGTCGAAGCGGCCTTCTTCCCGGCCTACCTCTCCCAGGGGATCCTGTCGGTCTCGCCCTTCGAGTCACTGGACACCGAGGGGGTCGGCGCGCTGATCACGACAGCCGTGGCCAAGGGGCGCGCGGTGCGGCCCGACCTGCATCTGGGCGTCTGCGGCGAGCACGGTGGGGACCCCGCGTCGATCCACTTCTTCGAGGCGGCAGGACTCGACTACGTGTCCTGCTCCCCGTTCCGCATCCCCGTCGCCAGGCTGGAAGCCGGGAGAGCCGTGCTGGCTCAGTGCTCGAGGTAGGTCGCCGACATGTCCAGGTCACCGTGACCTGCGTCGACCGCCCGGGCGAAGTGCTCACGGATCCCTGGCATCGGTCCCAGGTCGGTGCCCGAGCCCTTCGCGGCGGCCAGGACCAGGTCGACGTCCTTGGGCGCCGCCGACAACGCGAAGGCGGGCGCGAACTCCCCTGCCAGCATCGCCCTACCCTTCAGCTGGACGTACGGCGCGTCCATCGCTCCTCCGGCCACCGCTTCGAGGAAGAGGGCCGGATCGAGACCGAGGTCGCGGGTGAACGCCAGTGAGTCGGCGACCCCTTCCAGCACCGTCGCGACCCAGGCGTTCGCGGCGAGCTTGAGCCTGCTCCCCGCGCCCGCCTGCCCCACCCACATCGTCCGGGCGCCAATGGCTTCGAACACCGGTGTCACCGTGGCCCTGGCCTCGTCCGGTCCCGAGGCGAGCACCACGAGTGCTCCGACCTCGGCGGGCTTCTTGGTGCCCAGCACAGGGGCGTCCACGAGCACCACGCCGAGCTCCCTCGCCAGTTCGACGATGCGGTCGGAGCCCTCGACACCGATGGTGCTCTGCTGTACCCAGACCGTGTTCCCACCGAGGTGTCCGCGCGCCCGCTCCATGGTCTCGGCGACACTGCCCGCGTCATAGAGCATCGTCAGGACGACTTCGGCACCGTCGACCGCCTCGGCCACCGAGCCGGCGACGTGCGCCACATCGGCGAGCGGCTCCGCCTTGTCCCTGCTCCGGTTCCACACCCGTAGGGGGAGGCCGGCCGCAGCGATGTTGCGGGCCATTGCGGCCCCCAT
>JBDSXU010000464.1:0-5782 GCA_039926005.1 Marmoricola sp. | reverse complement strand
CCATGCCGCAAGATCCCGACGACCCCACGGCCTTCGACACCGCCGAGGTCTCGGCACTCCTGGAGCGCACCCAGTACGAGATCAAGCGGGTGCTCGTCGGCCAGGACCAGATGATCGAGCGGATGCTGGTCGGCCTGCTGGCCCGCGGCCACCTGCTGCTCGAGGGCGTGCCGGGAGTGGCCAAGACACTCGCCGTCCGCACCCTCGCCGAGGTCATCGGCGGCAGCTTCCGCCGACTTCAGTTCACCCCCGACCTGATGCCCGGCGACATCATCGGCACCCGGATGTGGCGCCCCTCGACCGAGACCTTCGACATCGAGCTCGGACCCGTCTTCGCCAATCTCGTGCTGGCCGATGAGATCAACCGCGCTCCGGCCAAGGTGCAGTCGGCGCTGCTCGAGGCGATGGCCGAGCGGCAGGTGAGCATAGGCGGCCGCACCCACCCGCTCCCTGCGCCGTTCCTGGTGCTGGCCACGCAGAACCCCATCGAGTCCGAGGGTGTCTACGCCCTGCCCGAGGCGCAGCGCGACCGTTTCCTGATGAAGGTCGATGTGCCCTATCCGGGCGCCCACGACGAGCTGGCCATCCTGCAGCGGATGAGCGTCGCGCCGCCGAGTGCACGCGAGCTGTTGAGCACCCAACAGGTGCTCACCCTGCAGTCAGCGGCCGACCGCGTCTTCGTCCACCACGCGGTCGCGCAGTATGCCGTCGCGCTGGTGATGGCCACCCGCGAGCCGGCGCGATACGGGGTCGGGGCGATCTCCGGGCACGTCGAGTTCGGCGCCTCCCCACGCGCCACCCTTGGCCTCGTCGCGTCGGCCCGGGCGCTCGCCCTGATCAGGGGTCGCGACTTCGTGCTGCCGCACGATGTGGCCGACCTCGCGGCCGACGTCATCTCCCACCGCCTCCTGCTCACCTTCGACGCGCTCGCCGACGGGGCGAACCCGCGCCAGATCGTGGAGTACGTCCTCTCCGTGCTCCCCGCACCCCAGATCGCCTCGCACCTCACCCCCGAGCAGCAGCAGCGGGGCGGCGTCGCATGAGGACGCTGGCATGAGGACGTTGGCCGACTCCAGACAGGCGTTCGCCACGCTCGAGCTCACCGTGCACAAGCGCCTGGCCGGGATCCTCAACGGTGGGCACGCGGGTCTGGGGCTGGGTCCGGGGAGCGATTCAGAGGAAGTGGTCCCCTACCGGCCGGGCGAGGACGACGTACGCCGGATCGACTGGAACCTCACCGCCCGCAGCGCCGAGCCGCACGTGTGGCGCACCCGGGCCGAGCACGAGCTGGAGACCTGGGTGCTGGTCGACGAGACCGCCAGCATGGACTTCGGCACCGTCGAGGTCGAGAAGGGTGAGCTCGCAGCCTGGGTGACCGCTGCCGTAGGGCTACTCAGCGACGGACCGGGCAACCGGATGGGCGTCGTACACCTGCGCGCCGACGGCCTGGTGTGGACCCCCGCACTCCCGCCGCGCCGCGCCGCCTACCGGGCGCTGGCGGCCCGACGAGATCCCGCACCCCCCGCGTCGCTCCCGTCCAGGGAGCAGAAGTCGTTGGCGCACGCCCTGCTCGCCCTCGACCAGCGCCACCGACGTCCGGGGACTCGCGTCGTCGTCAGCGACTTCGTGGAGCCCGACGGCACCGTGGAGCGTCCCTTCGCCTGGGAGCAGCCGCTGCGCCGACTCAGCGCCCGGCACGACGTCGTGGTCGTCGAGGTCCTGGACCCGCGCGAGCTGGCCCTGCCCGACGTCGGCCCCGTGGTCCTCAGCGACCCCGAGACCGGGCACCGCCGCGAGGTCTGGACCTCAATTCCAGGACTACGCGAGGAGTACGCCGCCCTGGCAGCCGGGCACCGCATCGCCGTCGCAGAGGCGGTGCGAGCCGCGGGCGCCGGACATGTCGTGCTCCGCACCGACCGCGACTGGGTCGCTGACCTTGCCCGCTTCGTGCGCCTGCGGAGCGGAGCGCGAACCCACCGACGGGGGTCACGATGAGCTTCCTCGCCCCCTGGTGGCTGCTGCTGTTCGTGCCGGTGGCCCTACTTGCGGTGGCCTACGTACTCCAGCACCGGCGCCGCAGCCGCTACGCCGTCCGGTTCGCC
The DNA here is from genome assembly GCA_039926005.1 of Marmoricola sp. Classification (GTDB taxonomy): domain Bacteria; phylum Actinomycetota; class Actinomycetes; order Propionibacteriales; family Nocardioidaceae; genus Marmoricola. Next base: position 3,680 of record JBDSXU010000464.1, on the reverse strand, counting down.
TCGCTGCCTATGCTCGAGCGGCTGGTCCCCCGGCGCCCGGGCTGGCGGCGGCACCTCCCCGCGGCACTCCTGCTGCTGGCGTTCGCCGCCCTGGCCCTGGCCGTGGCCCGTCCCGAGGCCGACGTGCGCGTGCCCCGGAAGAACGCCACCGTGATCGTCGCGATCGATGTCTCCATCTCGATGCGGGCAACCGATGTGCCGCCCAGCCGGGTGGCGGCCGCAGCGGCCGCCGCCAGGCGCTTCGTCGAGGGCCTGCCCGGGGGCATCAAAGCCGGTCTGGTCACCTTCTCCGGCCGCACGGCCGTGCGTGCGGCTCCCACCACGGACCGCCAGGAGGTGGATGCCGCGCTGCAGAGCCTGACCCTGTCCACCCGCACGGCCATCGGGGAAGGCGTGTTCACCTCTCTGGACGAGATCAGGTCGACCGCCCTACAAGCCGGTGAGAAGAGGGTTCCGGCGACCGTCGTGCTCCTCTCCGACGGCACCAACACCACCGGTCGCACGCCCGCGGAGGCCGCCGTCGCCTCCCGCGCGGCCGGCGTACCCGTCTCAACGATCGCCTACGGCACCCCGCAGGGCACCGTCGAGCTCGAGGGACAGGTCATCGCGGTCCCGGTCGACAAGTTGACGCTCGCGACCCTGGCGCGAGACACCGGCGGCCACGCCTACACGGCCCAGACCAGCGAAGAGCTCAACCATGTCTACGACGACATCCGTTCCACTATCGGCTTCCGGTCAGAGACCCGGGAGATCACCCAGTACTTCGCCGGCCTCGCCCTGGTCCTCGGCCTGGTGGCGGCCGCGCTCTCGCTCCGCTGGTTCTCGCGGCTCCCGTGACCGCCCGTGACCTCCGGTGACCTATCGTGACCTCCCGTGAAGGGGCTCCGTGAGGCGCTCGGGTGGGTAGGCTCCGGTGAGCACTCCGTCGCGTGCTCGAAGAGTGACGGAGCCTGATACGTCACACCTCACTGACAGCGGACCTACTCGTGGGTACCTTCGTCGCAGCCCGCCCAAGACCAAGGAGCCGAACCCGTGCAGCAGATTCTCGACGCCATCCTCGCCGGCGACACCAGCACCGAGGAGTACGCCAGCCTCGAGCTTCCCGACTCCTACCGGGCCGCGACCGTCCACAAGGACGAGGTCGACATGTTCGAGGGCCTGGGCAGCAAGGAGAAGGACCCACGCAAGTCGCTGCACGTCGGTGACGTCCCGCTCCCCGAGCTCGGACCGGGCGAGGCGCTCGTCGCGGTGATGGCCAGCGCCATCAACTACAACACCGTGTGGACCTCTATCTTCGAGCCGATGCCCACGTTCGGCTTCCTGGAGCGCTACGGCCGGATCTCGCCGCTGTCCAAGCGACACGACCTGCCCTACCACGTCGTCGGGTCCGACCTGTCCGGCGTCGTCTTGGCGACCGGCCTCGGAGTGCACTCCTGGAACCCCGGCGACGAGGTCGTCGCCCACTGCCTCTCGGTGGAGCTGGAGAGCCCTGACGGCCACAACGACACGATGATGGACCCGGAGCAGCGCATCTGGGGATTCGAGACCAACTTCGGCGGCCTGGCCCACATCGCCCTGGTGAAGTCCAACCAGCTGATGCCCAAGCCTGCACACCTCACCTGGGAGGAGGCCGCCTCACCCGGGTTGGTGAACTCCACCGCCTACCGCCAACTGGTCAGCCGCAACGGCGCCGCCATGAAGCAGGGTGACAACGTCTTGATCTGGGGCGCCAGCGGCGGTCTGGGTGGCTTCGCGACGCAGTACGCCCTCAACGGTGGCGCCACGCCGGTGTGCGTGGTCTCCAACGATGAGAAGGCCGAGATCTGCCGCAAGATGGGCGCGGAGCTGATCATCAACCGCTCCGATGCCGGCTACAGGTTCTGGAAGGACGAGAACACCCAGGACCCCAAGGAGTGGCGCCGCCTCGGCAAGGACATCCGCGACCTGACCGGCGGTGAGGACGTCGACATCGTCTTCGAGCACCCGGGGCGCGAGACGTTCGGGGCCTCGGTGTTCGCGGCCCGCAAGGGCGGCACGATCGTCACCTGCGCCTCGACCAGCGGCTACATGCACCAGTACGACAACCGCTACCTGTGGATGAACCTCAAGCGGATCATCGGCTCGCACTTCGCCAACTATCGCGAGTCGTGGGAAGCCAACCGCCTGATCGCCAAGGGGATGATCCATCCGACGCTGTCGCGGACCTACACCCTCGACAACGTCGGTCAGGCCGCCCTCGACGTCCATCACAACACCCACCAGGGCAAGGTCGGCGTGCTGTGCCTGGCCCCCGAGGAGGGTCTCGGCGTACGCAACGAGACGATGCGGGCCAAGCACCTCGAGCAGATCAACGCCTTCCGCGGCGTCTGAGCGGCGTACGACCCAGCCGCCACACCTGCCCCACCACACCCGTTGGCACCTCTACTGGTGCCAACGGGTGCGACTTTTCGCAGCCGTTCGGCGCGTCGCGCGGGGTCGCGCTCTGAAACGCTTTGGCGATGGGTGACACTGACGGCGTACGTCGGATTTCCAAGCGCGGATATGAGGAAGATTCATGAGCAACCAGGGCCTGTCCATCTTCGATAACGACCCCGACGACTCCGGGGACGAGCCCACCCAGGTCATCCCTCGGGTCAACGAACCCGAGGTCGAGGCCGAACAGTCACCAGGCGGTCGAGAGGGCCCCGTCAAGACGGCGCAGAAGGTCGCCGAGAAGACATTGCCGCCCCCGCCTGCGGCTGCCCCCGCACGGCCGACGGTCGTCGCTGCGCCGGCGCGTCCGGCCCCCGCGCAGCGGCCCCAGGCCGCTCCGCCGGCGGTCAAGCCCGCCGCCCAGCTCCCGGCGTTGCCGACCGTGCGCCGCGGTGGCTATGACACCGACGCCGTTGACCGCCTCCTGCGCACCACCACCGCCGAGAAGGCCGGCCTCACCGCGAGCCTGACCGAGGCCCAGAGCCGGCTCAGGTCGCTGCAGGCCGAGGTCGATGCCCTGCGCACGAAGGTCGACGAGAACGAGAACCCGACCTACGCCGGTCTCGGCGGCAGGGCCAGCGAGATGCTGCGCCTCGCCGAGGAGCAGGCAGCGGACGTGCTCGAGGAGGCAAACGCCGAGGCCGCCCAGATCCGTCAGCAGGCCAAGCGTGACGCCGCGGCCGTCAAGTCCGAGGCCGAGGCTGAGGCCGAGGACATTCGGGTCGTGCAGACCCGTGAGCTCGAGGAGACCCGCACCCGCACCACCGCTGACATCGAGGCCCACCGCGCGCGCTCGCTGGCCGAGTCCGATGACCACCTCGCCTCTGCCAGGCGCGAGGCCGAGCAGCACCGCCTGGCCGCCGAGCAGGAGACCAACGCGCTGCGCACCAGCACCGCCCGGGAGGCCGAGCAGGCTCGCGCCGCTGCCGACCGCGAGGTGCAGGAGGCCCGCCGCGAGCTGGCCGTGGAGAAGGAGCGCCTCACCCGTGAGGCCGCCGAGCATCACGACTCGGCCGCGGCCGAGACCCAGCGACTGGTGACCGAGGCCGAGGATCGCGCCAACGCTGCCGAGCTGAGGGCGCGCGAGGCCACCGACGCGGCCAACGCCCACCGTGAGCACGCCTCCCAGGAGGCCGAGCAGCTGGTCAGCCGTTCGCGCCGTGAGGCCGAGCAGATCGTCAGCGCCGCGAAGAAGCAGGCCGAAGCGC
>JBDSXU010000463.1:0-3862 GCA_039926005.1 Marmoricola sp. | reverse complement strand
CTCGCAGGCCAGCCATGTCTTGAGGCGCTCGGGGGTGTGCAGCTTGGGGTTGTTCCAGCGGAGGTCGAACTCCGCGGGCGCCTGGCAACCCTTGGCCGAGCAGGTCGCCGGCCCGTCGAGTTCGTCGTTCACCGGAGTTCCTTGTAGCCCTGGTTGGGCGCCATGAGGTCGGCTCCCTCGATCCGCGGACTGGCTGAGTTGGCCATCACGACGGCGATGTAGGGCAGCACGAACGAACCGACCACGAGCACCCAGCGCACCCAGTTGTCACCGACCAGCACCGCCCCGACGAAGCACAGCGTGCGGACACTCATGGAGATGACATAGCGGCGTCGACGACGGTCGATGTCGTCCCCATGACTGGTGGGCGCGGTGGTGATCCGGACCGCCGCGGCGTCGCGTCTCGCCCTGCCTGGTGCTGCCACCATGTCAGCGTACGTCGGGGGTCTGCGCCCCTGGAGAGGACGTGGCAAACTTGCCCGGTCCGCAAACCCGAAGCGCAGGAGTGATCGCCGATGTCCAACCGCACCTACCGCGTCTCCGAGATCGTCGGCACCTCGCCCGACGGGATCGACCAGGCCGTTCGCAACGGCGTCGAGCGGGCCGCCCAGACCCTTCGCCACGTCGACTGGTTCGAGGTCACCCAGGTCCGCGGGGCGGTCGTCGACGGCCGGGTGGAGCACTTCCAGGTGGGCATCAAGGTCGGTTTCCGTCTCGAGGACGACTGACCACCCCGCCCGCAGACCCGACTGGCACGCTGAGTTCCGAGAGTGAGGACGACGTGACCCAAGACGTGTCCTCGTTGGTCGAGTTGAGGGTCCTCGAGGGACCCAACCTCTACTTCCCGCGCGCCGCCATCAAGCTGACCTTGGATGTCTCGGCACTGGCACGGGCCCCGGAGGCTGAGCTGCGGCAGCTGGCCGAACGACTCGGCATCGCCTCCCTGCATGCAGGCGTCCCGCTCAGCGGCTTCCGCCAGCGGTCTTTGACGCGGTTGGTCACCAAGCTCGTACGCCGCATCGCCGCCGAGGCGGGCACCACCCGGCTCGGCGTACGCGTTCGACCCACGGCGCAGCCGGAGCGCATCGTCGTGGCCTACCCGTGGCGCGACCGCAACCGGGCGACGGCGCTGGGTGAGGCAGTGGCCTCGGTGATCGACGGTCTCGGCACCACCGATGTCGGCGCGCTCGTCGAGTCGGCGGCCCTGCGGGTCACCTCGGTCGAGCGTGGTCCCAGGCCCACCACCATCCGGCCACGAGTGCCGGTCGTCGCGGTGACGGGCACCAACGGCAAGACGACGACGTCGCGGATGATCGCGCACATCGCCCGTGAGGCGGGACACCTGGTCGGGTGGTCCAACACCGACGGGATCTACATCGACGGTGAGCTGGTCGAGCCGGGCGACTACTCGGGACCCTCCGGTGCCGGCCGGGTGCTGGCCAACAAGAACGTGGACTTCGCGGTCACCGAGACCGCCAGGGGCGGGATCCTGCTCAAGGGCATCGGGCTGGTCAGCAACGACGTCTCGGTCGTCACGAACGTGACGGCCGACCACCTCGGGCTCCAGGGCATCGACACCGTCGACCAGCTCGCCGAGGTGAAGGGCGTGGTAGCGCGGATCACCAAGAAGTCGGGCTGGGCCGTGCTCAACGCCGACGATCCCCGTGTCTTCGCCATGCGTACGACGACACCGGCCCGCCCGTGGGTGTTCTCCCGCGACTCCGACTCGCCGGCCCTGCGTGAGATCCTCTCCCACGGAGGGCGGGCCACCACGATCATCGACGGCTGGATCACCGTCCTGGAGGGCAACCGGGCCGACCCGCTCATCCAGGTCGCCGACGTCCCGATGACGCTCAGCGGACTGTCCCGCTTCAACGTGGAGAACGCCCTGGCCGCGGCGTCGGCGGCCCTGGCCGCGGGCATCTTCCGCCAGCACGTCGTCGCCGGCCTGCGTTCGTTCCTCCCCGACGCCGAGCACAACCCGGGGCGGATGAACCTCTTCAGCCTCGGTGAGATCTCGGTGGTGATGGATCTCGCCCACAACGAAGCCGGCCTCGAGGCGATGATCGAGATCATGCGCGGCGTACGCCCTGCGGGGAAGCGGCTGCTGCTCGGGCTCGGTGCCGTCGGGGACCGACAAGACGACCTGCTCGAGATGCTGGGCGAGATCGCCGCCCGTGACGCCGACGTCCTTGCGATCGGTCACAAGCAGAAGTACCTGCGTGGTCGAACCCTGGAGGAGCTCGACTCGCTCTTCCGCACCGGCGCAGAGCGCGTCGGCGTGACCGACATCGAGTCCTATCCGACCGAGCTCGAGTCCCTCCAGGCACTCGTCGCGATCGCGGAGCCCGGTGACGTCGTGGGCCTGATGTGCCACGCCGAGCGCCAGGAGGTCTACGACTGGCTGGCCGCACAGGGTGCAACCCCGGACGGACCCGAGCAGCTGCGCGGCAAGGTCCAACGTGCCGCCGCGGAGAGCTGAGCCGGACTCGGTGCCGATGTCAGGCATGCTGGGCCTCGGGGGCTTCATCTCATGGTTCGGCCGCCACGAGGCCGGCCGGCTGTCCGGGACCCGACGATCAACGACGAAGGAGAGGGACCCTGCATGAGCGACGACACGAGTCGGCTCGCCGTACTGATCGATGCCGACAACATCTCGCCCAAGGTGGCCAAGGACGTCTTCGAGGAACTGGCCGGCTACGGCACGCTGACCGTGAAGCGCGCGTACGGCGACTGGACAACCTCCCAGCTGAACGGGTGGAAGGAGCAGCTGCACTCCTACGCGATCGCCCCGATGCAGCAGTTCGCCTACACCGTGGGCAAGAACTCCACCGACTCCGCGCTGATCATCGACGCGATGGACCTGCTCTACGCCGGACACCTGGACGGGTTCGTGATCGTCTCCAGCGACAGCGACTTCACGCGGCTCGCCACCCGGCTGCGCGAGTCCGGCATGACGGTCTACGGGCTCGGTGCCAAGAAGACGCCGCGAGCTTTTCGCGACGCGTGCGACAAGTTCACCTTCCTCGAGGTGCTGCGTGCCGAGGCTCCCGAAGCCTCGAGCCCGGAGGTCGCCGCCGCAGAGACGACCGCCGAGACGACAACCGGGACAACCTCGTCCGAGCCTGTGCGCGACAAGGGCGGCAACCTGCAGAGCATGTTGGTCAAGGCCCTGAACAAGACCGCTACCGACGACGACTGGTCGGCCCTCGGTTCGCTGGGCAGCCACCTGAACCGCACGGACCCATCGTTCGACTCCCGCACCTACGGCTTCGCGAAGCTGAGCGACCTCGTGAAGCACCAGCCGTTCCTCGAGACCAAGACGGTCAGCTCCGAGTCCGGGCAGGGCCAGTTGTGGGTGCGCCTCAAGCGACGTGCCGCTGCCAAGAAGGCGACAGCCTCGAAGAAGAGTGCCACTGCCAAGAAGGTCGCCTCCTCAAAGGCGACCGAGCGGCCGCCTGAGCCCGCGGTCCCTGAGCCCGCGGTCCCTGAGCCCGCGGTCCCTGAGCCCGCGGTCTCCGAGCCCGCGGTCCCCGAGCCCAACCAGCCGACCGACGAACCCGCGAAGAAGGCCCCGGCACGCCGCCGGACCACGAGGAAGGTCGGTCAGACCTCCGGCGGTGGCGTGTAGTCAGGGTCCGCGACGTGGGTGTCGTCGCCCACGGACGAGGCACCGGCCTGGGCGTGCGGTGACCAGTTCTCCAGCTCGGACATCACCGCGGGGTGCTGATCGACGCACAGGATCAAAAGGTCGCCGTAGTTGGACCTGCTCATCGCGTGCCGCACGGCCTCGATCTCGTCGAGGACCACCTCGACCTGCTTGCAGCGGGAGGTCCCCTTCTCCATCGCGCTGCGCACGCCG
>JBDSXU010000462.1:0-8171 GCA_039926005.1 Marmoricola sp. | reverse complement strand
TCCTCGGGAGAGAGCTGCTCGCGCCATTGTGCATCGCTCTTGTTCACCTGGTAACTCATGAAACCCATGTTAGTGAACCGACCAAGCTAGTAGCCCGAAGCGCCTGACTCTCGGGCCCGGCGACGCCCAGGCACGCACCTCGCAGCGTTGGCGAAGCTCGACAGACAACCCGGTATGCCTCTGCTCCGCAGGCTTGCGATGCACGCACCTGGACGCCGCCAGACCCCCGAGCCTCAGCCGCGACGGACAACTAGATTCCGCATGTCGGTGATCGGGACCAGGTACCGAGTTGGCGGACGCGGACTTGACGTGTCGAGTGCACGACTGTTCACTGACCGGCCGACAGCAAAATGGTTCCGGAGGAAACGCACATATGGTCGCTGAACGGGTCTCTTGGCCGGGGTCCGCAAAGTCGGAGCTCGCCTCACCACGCCGCTCCACCCGACCCGCGTTCGTCGCAGGTGTCGCGATGCTCGGCGTGGCCAAGATCCTGGAGAACATGGAGATCGGGCACAACGTCATGCACGGCCAGTGGGACTGGATGAACGACCCCGAGATCCATTCCAGCACCCGGGAGTGGGACACGGCCCAGCCGGCCGAGCAGTGGAAGCACTCTCACAACTACGTGCACCACCAGTTCACCAACGTGCTCGGCTTCGACAAGGACATCGGCTACGGCATCCTGCGGATGGCGCGCGAGCAGCGGTGGAGCCCGTTCAACCTCGGGCAGCCGATCTACAACGCTGCCCTGGCCACGCTCTTCCAGTGGGGCGTGGCGCTGCACGACCTAGACATCGAGGCGATCCGCAAGCGCGAGAAGGACCCGAAGGTCATGAAGAACCAGACGGGGCACTGCACTTCACCGAGGAGGAGGTCGAGGACGAGTCGCGCGCGGAGTGGTACCTGCGCCAGATGCTCGGCTCCGCCAACTTCCAGGGTGGCCCGATCCTGCACATCATGTCGGGCAACCTGGGCTACCAGATCCAGCACCACCTAATCCCCGACCTGCCCAGCAACCGCTACGGCGAGACCAGCCAACGGGTGCGCCCGCTCTGTGAGAAGTACGGCATCCCCTACCCGACCGGGCCGCTGCTCAAGCAGTACGGGCAGGTCCTGCGCACGATCCACAAGCTGGCGCTACCCAACAAGTTCTCGGAGCCCAACTGGCACGACTACCCGGAGACCCCCGAGGTCCCGCGCGGGCGTCGCGCAGGGGAGGACCAGCCGGACCGGCGTACGGAGCCGACCGCAACGCCTTCCACTTCCCGCCGATCCACCTGCAGTGCGCGGAAGCCGCGTTGGCCGTCTGGGGCGATGGCTCCAGCGCGGCGCTCGGCCACCCCACTACGCCGGAGGGATGGGCGTTGGTGACGACCTCGGGGTTCGAGTACATCGGGCCGTCGACGGAATCCGATGACCGCAGGTCGGTGTTCACACCGAACTCCGTCATCGAGACGCGCCTGCTGTAGCCAGGAGGCGGCCCGCGGCGTGAGTCGGTCGTAGATTGGCCGCCATGCCTGCCAAAGCAGCCGAGGTCGACGCCGACGGACAGGGGGTCCGGGTCTCCAGCCCGGATCGCCTGATCTATCCCGCCACCGAGTCCACACCCGAAGTCACCAAGCTCCAGGTGGTCGAGTACTACCTCAGCGTCGCAGACGGGATCATGCGCGCACTGAGGGACCGACCCACGGCCCTCGAACGCTGGACCAGCGGAGTCCACGAGGGCATCAAGCTCGCCACCGGGCGCGGCGACAAGAGCGATGCGTTCTACAGCAAACGGGTTCCCAAGGGTGCGCCGGAGTACGTCGAGACGACCCGCGTGGTCTTCCCGAGCGGTCGTCCCGCCGACGAGGTCTGCGTCGCCAACCTCGCGACCGTCGCGTGGTGTGCCCAGATGGGCACGATCGTCTTCCACCCGTGGCCCACCCGGTGTACCGACAACGACCACCCCGACGAGCTGCGCATCGACCTCGACCCACAGCCCGGGACCACCTTCACCGACGCGGTCCGGGTGGCCGGTGTCGCCCGCGAGCTGCTCGATGAGCTGGGCATCACCGGATACCCGAAGACGAGCGGCAACCGGGGAGTGCACATCTACGTCCGCATCGACCCACGTTGGGACTTCGTCGACGTCCGGCACGCGGCGATCGGCTTCGGGCGGGAGCTCGAGAAGCGCGACGAGGGTGTCACCACCCGCTGGTGGAAGGAGGAACGCGGCGAGCGGATCTTCGTCGACTTCAACCAGAACTCGCGTGACCGCACGATCGCGTCGGCCTATTCGCTCCGCCCGCTGCCGGGCGCCCCGGTCTCCACACCGGTGACCTGGGACGAGCTGGCCGGGTTGACCTCGCCGAAGGGCTTCAACCTGTTCACCGTGCCGGATCGGATGACAGACGGAGATCCCTGGGCGCGGATCGACGAGGTGGCCCATTCCATCGAGCCGCTGATGAAGCTCTATGAGGACTCGGGCGAGGGAGAGGCGTCGTACCCTCCCGACTATCCGAAGATGCCCGGAGAGCCCCCGCGGGTGCAGCCCTCGAAGAAGGTCGCCTCCCACTGGAACGAGCGGGGCGAGCGGATCGAGGAGTAGCGCCGCCGAAGGGTGGCGTTCGTTGTGGTCGGCAAGTGGTGGGCGCACACTCGTAGAACTCCGGGAAGGGCAGGTCCATGCGAAGGACGCAGTTCCTGCACGTCTTCACGTGGGTCACCGCAGCACTCGTCGCCGCCGGCCTGCAGGTGGTTTACGCACCTCAGGCCACGTCCAACATGTCCCTCGCAAGCCTTGGGCCGGTGAACTTCAACCTGCAGCTGTCGCCGTTCTTCCCGATGCGGGGCGAGACGTTCGCCGTGACGGGCTACGTCGACCGACACCACTCGCGGGTGCGCACGGTGCGGCTGCAGCGTCCCTCGGGTGGGAGCTGGAAGACGACCGCGACCGTGAAGACCAGGTCAAACGGCAGGTTCAGCTTCGCCCAGACGGCCGACCGGGGCGGCGCCACCCAGGTCAGGCGCGTCTACGTGCCGGACGCGGAGATCAGTGGCACGTCCTACGACTCACAGGTCTCCGACGAGGTGACCGTCACGCCGGACTCCCAGGAGCTGAGCCTCTCGCTGCCCACCACCACGCAGGTCGGGAAGTCCTTGCAGGGCCTCTCCGACACGCAGTACAAGTTTCGACGCAGGGCCCGGGTGGTCGACGTACAGCTGCAGAGCCCGTCCACTGGGGGATGGTCGACGGTCCGGTCCACGACACTCGTGTACGCCGGCTCGGGCGGCTGGCCGTTCACGCTGAAGCCGACGAAGGTCGGCACGTTCGTCTACCGCGCCGTCGCCCGTGCCTACCACGGCGCCGGCCGGAAGATATCGGTGCCGGTCAAGATGATCGTCTCGCGGCAGCCCGCGGGCACCTTCGGTGCGATGAAGGTGGTCAACATCGGTGCCGACGGGTCGGCCCCGAGCGGTGAGCACCCGAGCGGTCCGGCGTCGATGAGCGGCGACGGCCGCTACGTCGCCTACTGGACGGACGACCCCGGAGTCGCTGCCGGAGGCAACCCGGAGCCCGCCGTGGTCCTGGAGGACCGCAGGCTCGGCACCACCCGGGCGATCAGCATTCCCGGTTACTACGACGGCGTGGCCGAGCGCGGCACTGGGTTCCCGGTGCGGATCAGCCACGACGGTCGCTTCGTCGTCTACCTCGCTCGGACGAACCCGGACCGCGTCTACCGCATCTATCGCTACGACGTCGCCACGGGCACGAACGCTCTCGTCTCGCGCACCCCCTCTGGTGACGTGCCGAACGGCGACAGCGCTGCGCCGTCGGTGAGCGCCGATGGCAGGTACGTCGTCTACAGCTCGGTCGCCAGTGACGTCTTGACGAGTGACCCGGATGCGACCAGCGACGTGTTCCGGTGGGATGGGCAGACCGGCGCGACGACCCTGGTCAGCAAGACGGCCGCGGCCAGCACCCAGCCGGCGATCAGCGGTGACGGCAGGTACGTCGCGTTCCGCGCCCGAGCGAGCAACCTGCAGCCCGGTGTCTCCAGCACGCACCAGGACATCTACACCTACGACACCGTCGGCGACTTCACCAACATCGTGACCTACTCGACGATCGCTCCCGAGCCCGGCAACGGCGACTCGTCGCAGCCAGAGTTCAGCGCCGACGGCAGCACCCTGGTGTTCGGCTCGGCGGCCAGCAACCTGGTGGCCGGGGACACCAACGGACGGAGCGACGTCTTCCGGGTCGGGCCGAACTCGTCGGGGTGGACGATCGTTTCCCGAGGCGCGAACGACGCGGCGGCCGACGGCGACAGCTTCTCGCCGACTGTCTCGGCGACCGGCAGGTTCATCGCCTACGGCTCGGAGGCCACCAACCTGGTGCCCTCGGACACCAACGGAGCGACCGACCTGTTCCACCGCGACATGTTCTCCGGAACCACGATCCGTGCCACCCCGGCCATCCCCGGTGCACCTCCCGGGGACAGCACGATCGCGGCCCCTTCGATCAGCGATGACGGCACGCGCATCGTCTTCTCGCAGCCCGTCGGAACCGATGGGCGCGACTGGGACGATATCGACTACATCGAGACCGTCTACCTGTGGTTGCTCGGCCCGTGAGGCCTGACTGGCGAAGCCAGTAGCCCGTCGCGGGCTACTAGGCCCTCAGGTGGCTGACCGCTTCCCAGCCCGGGTCGTGCATGTCGTGGACGGTGGCCTTGCCCTGCTCCCAGGAACGGGCTGCGTCCTTGACCGTGGGCAGCAGCCCAGCCGTCGAGTCGAGGTAGACGTGCAGCGTGCGCACCCCGTCGTTGCTCTGGTGGGCCACGACGGCTCCCCGGGCGCCGAGCACCTGGTTGAGGTCGGCCTGCATGCGCTCGAGCTCGTCCAGGGAGCCCTCGCCCGGCAGACCGTTCTCGTCCCGGTCGGCGTAGGGGAGCAGCAAGGCGACGTGGGTGTCGAGGTGCGGAGCAGTCAACGGGTGCAGCGGCATCCGCGCCGACGCAACCAGCGGACCGGCCACGTTCTGACCGGTGAACCTCACCCAGTCGGGGTTGCCGTCGGCGTCGACGTGGCGCCGCTTCAGGTCGTGTACGACGGACCGCAGCGCCATCAGCCCGAAGGCGTCCAGGGGCGCCACCTCGGCGGGATGGATCTCGCCCAGCCAGAGCTCGCTGTCGATCTCGCCGAGGGCGGCATCGAGGGCGAGCATGGTGACCTGCTGCCGTTCCTCGTCGGCGAGGGTCTCGAACAAGGGGTGGAACACCATCACGTCGAAGCGGCCGTCGCTCATCCGGGCCGCGACCTGCACCTGGGCGAAGTCGATGTCCGCGGATCCGGCGGTGAGCACCACCGACTCAGGGTCGGGGGTGGGTGGCCGAGAGTCCACGAACGACCAGGTCTCATCGGCGTCCGGAGCGGCGAGCACCACCCGGCGGGCGAGTGCGCGGAGAGCAGGGTCGCCCTCGGAGGTCACCACGAGCACGTGTTCGGAGGTCTCGCCCGCAGCGAGCTCCCAGCCGAGCGCGCCCATCGGCGACACATGGCCGGCCATCGTCCGGGCGAACTTCTCGACCGCGAGGGTCCCCTCGATGCTCTGCTCGGCCAGGGTGTGGCCTTCGTCGGCCCACCAGGCCCAGAACGATGTGATGGTGTTCTCCGGCGTGCCCGAACGTCGGCGGAAGAGCGCCACTAGAACCCCGAGATGCCTTCGCCCTCGCCGGCCTGCTCGTCGAAGTTCTCGTGCTCGAGCAGGTGCAGCACCGGGACACCGAGCTTGCGGCGGGCCCTGGAGGTCCAGTCGACGTGGAAGAACTCGCTTACCAAGTGCGGCCTGGTCAAGATGATGACTTCACGGGCGTCGATCTCGGCCACCTTGGCGATCAGTGCGCGGATCGGGTCGATGGTCACGGGCTCACCGCTCGCGCGACCGCCAGCGGCCTCGATCACCTTCACCGTGGTGTCCACCCCCGCGCGACAGGTGTCCAGCAACCCCTTGCGCAGACCCTCCAGGTCCGCGTCACCCACGGCGACGGCCGGGGTCGGCACCTCGCCGGTGCCCAGCGACCCCATGGCCGACTCCACCCGAGCAGAGGCGTCCTCGACGGGCAGCATCACGTGGTAGCGGACCGGGTCCTCGATGTCCTCGTGCAGGCTGCGGACGTTGATCGCGTCTGTCGGGGTGAAGGGTTGCTCGATGAGCAGGATGACGTCGTACTCACTCATGCCGCACCTCCGGAAGTCTTCATACCGAGAACCTTAGTGAGGTCGTAGCTGACGGGTTGCTCCAGTTGCTCGTACCCACAGGACTCGGGGTCGCGATCGGGGCGCCAGCGCTTGAAATGAGCTGTGTGGCGAAACCTACGGCCCTCCATCGCGTCGTACTTCACCTCGAGCACCCGCTCCGGCCGTACGGGCGTGAAGGAGAGGTCCTTGCCACCGCTCCAGCGGCTCTGCGTGCCGGGAACCCGGTCCGGGTTGGCGATCGCCCACTGCTGCCATTCACCCCACGGGTGGTCGGCGATGTCGCACTCCAGGGGCCTGAGCTCCTCGAGCAGCTCGGCGCGGCGCTGGGCCGTGAACGAGGCCGAGACCCCGATGTGCTGGAGCTTGCCGTCGGCGTAGAGCCCCAGCAGCATCGAGCCGAGCAGCGGCTTCTCCGGGGTCGAGGTCTTGTGCAGCCGGTAGCCCGCCAGAACCACGTCGGCAGTGCGCTCGTGCTTGATCTTGAGCATGGTCCGCGCGTTCTGCTGGTAGGGCGCGCCCAGTGGCTTGGCCACTACGCCGTCCAGCCCTGCGCCCTCGAACTCCTCGAACCAGGCCTCGGCCTCAGCTGCGTCGGTGGTCGTCCGGGTGAGGTACGTCGGACCGGTGAGGCCGCCGAGCTCGGCCTCGAGCAGTCCACGTCGAGCGGAGAACGGCTGGTCGACCAGAGAGTCGCTGCCGAACGCGAGCGCATCGAAGGCCACGAACGAGGCGGGTGTCTTCTCGGCCAACATGTTGATCCGCGACTCGGCGGGGTGGATCCGCTCCTGCAGGACCTCGAACTCCATCCTCGGGCCGATCGCCACGAACAGCTCCCCGTCGAGCACGATGCGATCGGGCAGCTGCTCGCGGAGCGCCGCGACCACCTCGGGGAAGTACCGGGTGAGCGGCTTGGTGTTGCGCGAGGTGAGCTCGACCTCGTCCCCGTCCTTGAAGACGATGGTCCGGAACCCGTCGAACTTCGGTTCGAAGCAGAGCCCGTGCTCGAACTTCGCTGGGTCGGGGATTCCCTTCACCGACTTGGCCAGCATTGGCTGCACGGGAGGCATGACGGGGAGATCCATGGCTCGACCGTAGACCGACGGGGGTAAGTCATCCAGCGGCTGCATCAAACGACACGGCAGCCGTGACACCGAACTTCACCCCGTTGTGCAAGTGCCACGACAGCCAGCAGCACCTCGCGGACGTAGTCGGGGTCGAGCATGACGTCCTCCCAGGCGAACCTGAGAACGATCCACCCGTCGACGACCATCAGGTTGTAGCGCTTGGCATCTCGCCGGAGTGCCGCGCGGCTGCCGTGCCAGGCGAAGGAGTCCGCCTCGAGCACGATGCCCAGGTCCTCGTCCACGAGGTCGGGCCGCACCTTCGCGGAGATGCGGAGCTGCGGACGCACGCGGAGGCCAGGCACATCGAGGGCGATCGCGCGCAGGACCGACTCGAACGGGTTCGCTGCCTCGTCGGTTGCCTCGGCACAGATCCGACGGATCCGTGGAGCGCCGGGGCCGCGGACAGAGGCCGCGATGCGCCGCAGGGTGCTCGGAGGAACCCCGTTGCGCAGGGCTGAGTCGGCCAATGCGAGTCCCTCGTCGAACGGCAGCATGCGGAACGACTGGAGCAGGGTGACTTCAGGAGTCGTCACGAGGCCGTCCACGTCGTCCGGGTGCAGATCACCTCGGTGAAGGCTCACCCCCCTCCGACGTTCCGGCGAGACTCGACGCTTCTCAGGAACAGTGACGTGAGGATTCTTCGGCACGCTCTTCAGCTCCCACCCCCAGTGAAGTGCTGCGCTGGTGTGGCTCAGCACACCGGAGAGCGCATGTGCCGCCCGGAGACCCTCGTCGGCTCGGGGGGATGCCAGCTTGCCTCGGGCGACACGCACGATGTCGCCGCCCAGCAACGCACGATCCAGT
>JBDSXU010000461.1:0-3168 GCA_039926005.1 Marmoricola sp. | reverse complement strand
CCAGCCGCCACACGTCGCCCTCCGTCCGGAAGGTCGCCCCGCTCTCGTCCACTCGAGCCAGCTGGGTCAGCAGGGCGGTTATCCGGTTCGCCCACGGCTTTGCGCCGAGGACCTTCGCGAGGTCGAGGGCTGCGTTCAGATGGGTCCGGGCGAGGCCGGGCTTGCCGCGGGCGTCCGAGGCCAGGCCGAGGTAGAGGTCGACAGGCCCCACCACGCAGACACCACCGCCGATCACGATCAGCTCGCCCGAGTACGGGAGCAGGTGGTCATAGCAGCGCTCACAGACCTGAGTCGCTCCTGCCCGCCAGGCAGCCTCGATCGTGAACGCCACGGCTGCCAGGGCCCGCCAGCGGAACAGGCTGCGCAGCTCTGGCGGCGGCGCGGACGAGAGCAGCGCCGCGGCCGCTTCGACGTCGCCCTCAGCGAGCAGCTCCATCGACCGCTCCTCGATCAGGTAGTCAGGGGGCATCAACTGACGACCGAGCTGTTTCTTGCGCGCTTGGATGGCTGCCGGCGCACCTGCGCTCCCGATGTCGATCGCGACGAGCTGCGTGACGTAGACGCCGAACCCGTCTGGGACCTCGAGCCGGGTGGCCAGCTCGTAGGTTGCGGCGATGTGTTCCTCGACCTCCGGAACACCAAGCATCGCATTCCAGCCATCTCGCCTGCTGCGAGCCAGGTAGCCCAGGACCGGTTGCCGGGTCCGCACAGCGAGGTCCTCGACCTTGGCGAGGGCCAACGCTGCCTGGGGGTCACCCATCTCGAGCAGGGCTACGTAACGGCAGAGCAACCCCTGGAAGGCAAAGTCAGGGGCTTGGCCGTTTGCGACGCGCCAGAGCTCCTCGCCCAGGTCCCGGCGCTCCCTTGCGGTGCCTGGTCCCCAGATCACGTCGTGACGGGCGAACAGGCAGGTCGCCAGGACGGTCGGGTCGTCGAGTCCGAGGGCGATCTCGATCGCCTCTTGCGCCAACGATCCCGCGCGATCAGGATCGGCGTCCGGTCCGTCCGCCAGCTCCCTGGCCAGGGTTGCAGTCACGCGAGCAAGCAGTGGGCGATCCTCGTTCGTCGCACCCAACCTCGATCTGGCGGTGGCCAGCGCGGCGATGACCGGCGTACGAGTCGTCTGTGACTCGGCACCGACCTCGTGCAGACCCAGAGCTGCGAGGCCCAGACGACGCGCGGAGTCCTCGTGGCCTGCACGTGCTGCCAAGCGCTCATAGACTTGTCTCGCTTCGGCGAGCTGCCCGGCTCGAAGCATCGCTTCGGCAAGCGCGAAGTCGCGCTCGTCGCTCGTTGTGCCGGTCAACGAGAGCGCCGCTTGCAGATGACGCACTGCCTCGTCGTATGCCTGCGTGGCGGTCGCCTCAGACGCAGCCCTATCGCACCAGAGCGCCGCGTCATTGGCGGGAACCGCGGGTACCGCGGCCACCGCATGCGCCGCCAAACGGGCCGAACGCATCGGGAGACGCGGCAACTGTTCGATGACATGGACAAGCCGGGAGTGAGCGTTACGACGCTCGTCGAAGCTCAGTCCAGCCTGAAGATGCTCTCGAACCAGGTCATGAACGAACCGGTGCTGACCGGGCGCGCTGGTCTCCACCAGGCCCGCATCCAGAGCCGGAGCCAGAACCAAAGTCAGGGTGGAATCGGTCAGCTCATGGGCCTTGGAAACCACCTCGTCCTCGAATCCGTGGCCGATCAGCGAGGCGGTGCCCAACAAATCGACAGTCTCGTCCGGGAGGGCAAGAATGCGTGACGCGACGGCGTCCTCGATCGCTGCAGGGAGTCGACCGTCGACCTGACCTGTAGAGAGGATCCGCGCGACCTCGCGGACGAAGAACGGGTTGCCTGCGGTGCGTTCGGTCACCCTCGCGACAGTGTGGGCTTCTGGGGTGTCACCGGCCGCGTCGGCCAGAAGTTCGGCGACGGCGTCGGTGGTCAGGCCGCTGAGTTCCAAGTGGAGCGTGGCGCTGTCAGCGACCAGGTCGCGAAGCGGATGTCCCTCGGGCAGCGCTCCTCTCCGGAACCCACCAGCAAGCAGGATGGGCTCGCCGCGGAGATCGCGCGCCGTGAAACGTAGTAGGCGCAGGCAGTTGGCGTCGGCCCACTGGAGGTCATCGAGGACGAGAAGCACGGGCCCGCGTCGGGCCTGGCGCCGCAGACGATCTGCGATGGCGGAGAAGAGTCCGAACTGCCCAGGATCGTCACCTTGGGCTTCCGTCGCCCGGCGCAGTCCGGCAAGCAGATCGGAGTCATCGTCCTCGATCGTGCTGAGCAGTCGTTGCCACGGCCACAGTGCAGGCGCACCTTCGCCGTCCCAGCAGGTGCCGCGGGCCGACGTGCCCCCGAGTCCCGACGACTCCTCGGCGAGGTGGTCGAGCAGCGACGTCTTCCCGATCCCGGGCTCGCCGGAGATCAACACCATTCCGCCGCGGCCCGCGAAAGCCTGGTGGAGGGCGGAACGAAGCGCCGTGAGTTCGCTGTCGCGGCCGTAGAGCTCGCTCATGCCTTCAGTGTGGCGTGTGCGGACGGACCAGCCGAGGCTTCGTTGTGCTCCGACCTGCCCCAGCTGGTTCGATCGACTCGTGCCCGCACGGAGTCAAACTCCCAGCGGTGAGGTCAGGCGCGGGCTGCGAGCAGCACCACGCCGGGGTCGAATGCCTCTCCGAGTTCGGCCACCGCGGCAATGCATTCGTGGGCGACACGCCGCCTCGCCCCTTCGGTGAGTCCGGCGAGGAAGAGGGCTCGCTGCGTCTGGGCCAGCCGATAGCGGACGATGTCGCGCGGGTCGGTGACACCGGTTCGCACCGGTCCTTCGACCACGTCGATGTGCTCGAGGTCGGCAGTCTCGGCGGTGACGCGCATTGTCGCCGCAGAGCCCAGCTGTCCGTCGACAGACTTGAGAAATCGGTACCACTCCGGTGGTTCCCAGCCCGCCGTGGCAAGAACACCGTCGAACGAGCTGGCCGGTCAGTTCCGGTGCGCGTTCCAGCAAAGCATCGGCCATCGGTCCGTACACGAGTTCGGCGTCATTGGCCCACGCGGTTGCGCCGCCCTCGTAGCCACGTCGGGCGAAGGCCAAGCCGTCGGCCGCGGTCACGGCAACCACCCCTGTGCTTTCGCCACGTGGGCCGACCACCACGCCAGCTTGTCGGTATCACCGAGGAC
>JBDSXU010000460.1:0-4096 GCA_039926005.1 Marmoricola sp. | reverse complement strand
GGCGCGGCCCTGCACCCGCTGCCCGCGGGACAGGCAGCCCTGGCCCGGACGATCGTGCAGGTCCTGCGCAACCAACGCGCCGTGCGCCCGCTCCGATGAGTCCAGGACTGGTCGAGCGCGCAAGTAGCCTGCCGTCCATGACGCCAGTGCAACGGTGGGAACGTCGAAGTGAGGTGCCCCTCCTACTGCTCGCCGCTGCATTTCTCGTTGCATACGCATGGCCCGTAGTGCACCCGCAGCTCGACTCCCACCTGCGGACATCACTCAGCATTGTTTCGTGGACCGTCTGGGGTGCGTTCGCGGTCGACTTCACCGCACGGATCTTCCTGGCTGACAACAGGAGGACCTATGCCCTCCAGCACTGGTACGACGTAGCCCTGATCACCCTGCCGATGTTGCGTCCGCTCCGCCTACTGAGGCTGCTCGCGTTCGCCCGAGTGCTGAACCGCTCAGCCGCGGGTTCACTGGTGGGACAGGTGTCCACCTACGTCGTGGGCACGGCGGTGATGGCTGTCGGCCTCGGAGCCCTGGCCGTCCTCGACGTCGAGCAGGGGGCGCGGGGAGCCAACATCACGACATTTGGAGACGCGCTTTGGTGGGCAGCGACCACGGTCACGACTGTCGGGTACGGCGACCTCTTTCCGGTGACGACACAGGGCCGGTTCATTGCGGTCGGTCTCATGGTTGTTGGGATAGCCCTCGTGGGAGCCATTACCGCATCGGTGGCCGCCTGGATGGTCTCTCAAGTCGACCTGCGACGCGGCCCCCGGGCATAGTTGGGTTTGCCCCGTGCCCCTCGCCCACGAGTCCCACGCATCGACGCCCGCGGTCGCACTTCCGCGCGGGGTCCGCGCCGGCTATGGCCTCGGCTCGGTCGCGACAGGCACCTTCGGCACTGTCCCGGGGCTGATGCTGCTGCCCTACCTGACCGACACCCTCGGCATCGCTGCCGTCCTCGCCGGGCTGATCGTGTTCCTCCCCAAGGCCTGGGACGTGGTCCTGAACCCGATCGCGGGCCGGATCAGTGACCGCTCCACCGACCCGCGGGGGCCGCGGCGTCCGTTCCTGCTCAAGGGCGGTCTGCTGCTGGCCTTCTGTTTCGCGCTGCTCTTCGCGGCACCCGACCTGGGCTCGAAGGCGTTCGACGCGGCATGGGTGCTGGTGATGTTCGTGGGGTGCGCCACGGCGTACGCCTTCTTCCAGGTCCCCTACGTCGCGATGCCCGCCGAGATCACCGACTCCTACGACGAGCGGACCCGGCTGATGACCTGGCGGGTCGCGATTCTCGCGTTCGCGATCATGCTGAGCGGCGCGACCGCACCCGCCATCCGGGACGCGCTCGGTGGCAGGGCCGGCTACCGGGTGATGGGCCTGGCCGTGGCCGTGCTCCTGGTCGCCGGAGTGGTCGGCGCCTACGTCGGCACCCGCTCCGCGCCCGTCGGCCGCGTGGCCTCCAGTCCGGGCACGCTGCGCGAGCAGCTGGTGATCGTCGCCCGGGCGCGCGACTTCCGGCTGCTGCTCACCACGTTCGTGATCCAGGCCCTCGCGACCGGCGCGATGCTCGCCGGCGTCGCCTACGTGTCCCGGTGGGTGCTGGCCGACAAGGCCGCGGCGACCATCCTGTTCGTCTGCTTCGTCGGTCCCGCGCTGCTGTTGACCCCAGTCTGGAGCACGGTTGGGCAGCGGATCGGCAAGAAGAAGGGTTACGTCGCCTCCTCCCTCGTGCTCGGGCTCGCTGCTCTGCTGCTGCTGTGGTCGCGTTCGGCCCCGCACTGGTGGGTGTATGCCGCCACGGCGCTCGTCGGGGTCGGGTACGCCGGCGCCCAGGTCTTCCCGATGGCGATGCTCCCCGACGCGGCGGCAGTCGATGCACGTCGTACGGGTGCGAACCGGACCGGCGTCTACACCGGTGTCTGGACGGCCGGCGAGACGCTCGGCCTGGCGCTGGGCCCGGCGGTCTACGCGGTGGTCCTGGCCCTGGGCAGCTACCGGTCCTCGGACCTGAACGCCGACTGGACCAGCCAGTTCCAGCCCTCCTCTGCGCTGACCGCGATCGTGCTCGGCTTCTCGCTGATCCCGGCCCTCCTGATCGTGGCCAGCCTGATCCCCCTGTCGCGCTACTCGCTCGACCACTCGGTGGTCGAGGAGGAAGCCAGGTGAATGACGTGCTCGCGCGCCTTCGCGCCATGCAGTCCGGCGACCTGCCGGTCACGGGTGGTCGCACCCTCGCCTACGTCTACGACTCGGGTCTCGAGGAGGCAGACCGGATCGGGCGCGAGGCCGTGGCGGCGTACGCCGGGTCCAACGGCCTGGACCCGACCGCCTTCCCGTCGCTGCTCAGGATGGAGAACGAGCTCGTCGGTTTCGCCGCCCGGCTGCTCGACGGGCCCGCCTCGACCGTCGGCACGATCACCTCAGGCGGCACCGAGTCGGTGCTGCTCGCCGTCCAGGGCGCGCGCGACTCCCGGCCCGACCTCGAACGGCCGCGGATGGTGCTGCCGACGACTGCACACCCGGCGTTCCACAAGGCTGCGCACTATTTCGGTGTCGAGGCCGTGATGGTCGGCGTGGACGAGGAGTTCCGGGCGCGACCGGCGGCCATGGATGCGGCGATCGACGACCGGACCGTGCTCGTGGTGGCCAGCGCTCCATCGTACGCCCATGGGGTGGTGGACCCGGTGACCGAGATCGCCGCGGCCGCTGCTGCGCAAGGGGTGCGGTGCCACGTCGATGCATGCATCGGCGGGTGGGTGCTGCCCTACGCCTCCCGGCTCGGCCGCCCCGTGCTCCCGTGGACGTTCGCGGTCGAGGGGGTCACGAGCATCTCGGTCGACCTGCACAAGTACGCCTATGCCCCGAAGGGGACCTCGATCCTGCTCCACCGGACGGCTGCTCTTCGTCGGGCACAGTTCTTCGCGAGCGCGAAGTGGCCCGGCTACACGATGCTCAACCCGACGATGCAGTCGACCAAGTCCGGTGGACCGCTGGCCGGCGCCTGGGCGGTGGTGAACACGATCGGTGACGAGGGATATCTCGCTCTCACCGAGAAGGTGCTTGCCGGGGTGGACCGGCTGGTCTCCGGCATCTCGGCGATCGAGGCTCTGCGGGTCGTCGTACCCCCGGAGTCGACGCTGGTGGCCCTCACCACCGACGGCACCTGTGACGTCTTCACGATCACCGACGCGATGGCCGGAGCGGGGTGGCACGTCCAGCCGCAGCTCTCCTTCCAGAGCCAGCGACCGACGATCCACCTGTCCCTGAGCGCTGCCACGGCCGACCACATCGACGAGTTCCTCTCGGCACTCGCCTCGGCGGTCGCCGGAGCCGTCGAGTCAGGCCCGATCCAGATCGCTCCCGACATCGCCGCCTTCGTGGAGTCGTTGGACGCCCACTCCCTCACCCACGAGGACTTCGACGGCCTGCTCGCCGCCATCGGGATGGCCGGCGGCGACGGCGGCGGTGTGGGGCTGCCCGAGTCGATGGCCGAGATCAACGCCCTGCTCGACCTCGCCACCCCCGACCTCCGCGAGGCCCTCCTCACGGCGTTCCTGGATCGTCTCCTGCGCCCGACCGACACCTTGTAACGCGGGGTTCATGTTGCTGAGGCCCCGCCCGGGAGGGCACTCGGCAACATGAACCCCGCGTTACAAGCGGTTCGGCCCTCGACGCGCCAACCACCGCTGCGCTAAGCAGGAGGGGTACGCATCCCTGAGAGTGAAAGGCGTCATCGTGCCCCAGATCGACTCGAACGGAATCTCCCTCAACTACACCGACTCGGGCGGCACCGGCCGTCCGGTGGTGCTCATCCACGGCTGGCCCCTCAGTGGCGCGTCGTGGTCCGAGCAGGTGCCCGCGCTCACCGAGGCCGGGCACCGTGTGATCACCTACGACCGCCGCGGCTTCGGTGACTCCGAGAAGCCCGCGGACGGCTACGACTACGACACCTTCGCCGCCGACCTCGCCGGGCTCGTGGACGGACTCGACCTCCAAGATGTCACGCTGGTCGGCTTCTCGATGGGTGGCGGCGAGATCGCGCGCTACGTGGGCCGGTACGGCGAGAAGCGGCTCCACTCGGTCGCCTTCGCCGGCGCTGTGC
>JBDSXU010000459.1:0-4087 GCA_039926005.1 Marmoricola sp. | reverse complement strand
CGAGGAATCTTCGCCGCCCGGGAGATCAAGCCGCAGGCCAGGGTGCTGGCCACCGACCGCGCCATCACCTGCGCGGTCGTCGACTACGACGCCCTGCGGGGCATGGACGACCCGAGTCAGCGCCTCTTCTGAGTCACCCGGCGTGCTCCCCCGGGCGGAGCGGGAAGGTCATCCGGAACGTGGTTCCCGGCTCGCTGCTGACGACGACCTCGATGGTGCCGGCGTGAGCCTCCACGATGGCGAGGGCGATGGTCAGTCCCAGGCCGGCCCCGGGAGTCTGCTGAGCCACGGCGTCAGGAGTGCGGAAGAGGCGCTCGAACAGGGCATCAGGATCCTCGGCGCCGATGCCCACGCCGGTGTCGATCACGTCGATCTCCGCCGAGGGTCCCCGGGAGCGCAGGACGACCCGCACCCGACCGTCGGCCGGGGTGAACTTGATCGCGTTGGAGAGCAGGTTGTCCATCGCCTGGCCGAGGCGGTCCCGGTCGCCGTACATGGGGACCGCGATGCCCGGTGTCTCCAGCGACAGGCTCAGCCTGGCCTCCTCCGCGCGCGGACGCGCCGCCTCCACGGCCTCGCGCACCACCCGCTCGAGGTCGATCTCGGCCGACCGGATCGCCAGGCCCGACTCCTCGATCGCCACCAGCGTGAGCAGGTCGTCGACCAGTCGGAGCTCGCGCTCGGCGCTGCGCATGATCACCGAGAGGAACCGTTGCCCCTGCGGGCTGAGCTCCTCGAGGTCGGTCATCAGCTCGCCGTACCCGATCATCGAGGTCAAGGGGGTCCGCAGCTCGTGGGAGACCGTGGCGAAGAACTCGTCCTTGACCCGGTCCGTCTCCTCCTGCATCCGGCGACGCTCGGAGATGTCACGGATGGCGGCCGAGACCAGCAGTCCCTCATCGGTCTCGAGCGGCGAGAGCGTGACCTCGATCGGGAACTCCGACCCGTCCTTGCGTCGTGCGTGCAGGTCGCCGGCGAGCCCCATCGGACGGGTGCGCGGCTCGCTGACGTAGCCGTTGCGGAAGGCCATGTGCATGCCGGAGTAACGGTCCGGGACCAGGATCTCGACCGGCTCCCCCACCAGTTCGGCGCGCCGGTAGCCGAAGAGCTGCTCGACCTGGGCATTGACCAGCACGATCGCGCCGTCGCGGTTGACGATGACCATGCCGTCGGGCGCGGCCTCGAGGAGACCTCGGAAGAGCTTGGTCTGACGGTACTTCTCGTTGGGCTCCCGGATCCCGATCGCGATCATCGGGCCACGGTCGGTCGCTGTGGGCGTCATCGTCAGGTCGACGGCGTTCATGCCGCCGCCGGAGTGCCGCAGGCGGGCGGCGCGAACGGTGATCTCGACACTGTCCGCTATCACTGCGCTGACGGCCACGCTCTGGAAGGCGCGCATGGACTCGCGCCCGAACTCCTGCACCAACAGGCCGTGCATCGCCTCGGCCGGGATTCCGACGACCTCGCTGGCGCCTGAGTTCGCGAGCAGCACTATTCCCTGGGCATCGGCGAGCAAGATCGCGTCTTCGGACTTCATGATCATGTCCGACAGCGCGCCGTACTCCCACTGCTCGGCGTCGTGCCACTGTTCCATTTGTAGATCCGCCTTGATCGTCGAGCCCGAGGAAGCCGCGCCAGATCCCGGCTGCACGTGGCGTCTCATCGAACACTACGACGCTCTCGACGCCGAAAAAGCCATACGCAAGGCAAGTCCGGATTGACCGACCCAGCGACTAGACCAGTTCGTGGGCGGTGCGGATCGCCTTCACGATGCCGGCCATTGCCTGGGTCAGGCTGAAGTCCTTCGGCGTAAACACCTCGGCGACACCCATCTCCTTGAGCATGTTCGCGTCCCGGGTCGGGATGATGCCTCCGACGATCACCGGGACGTCCTCGATGCCGGCCTTCTTCATCAGCTCGAGCACGTCTGGAACTAGCTCCATGTGTGATCCGGAGAGGATCGAGAGGCCCACGCAGTGCACGTCCTCGGCCACTGCGGCCGCGACGATCTGCTCCGGGGTCAGCCTGATGCCCTGGTAGATCACCTCGAAACCGGCGTCGCGTGCACGCACGGCGACCTGCTCGGCGCCGTTCGAGTGACCGTCGAGACCGGGCTTGCCGACGAGCAGACGCAGACGGCCGCCGAGCTCCTCGCCCGTGGCCCGCACCTGCCCGCGCACCTCGATGAGCTCCTGGCCCGCCTCGGCCACACCGACAGCACCGGACACGCCGGTCGGCGCCCGGAACTCGCCGAACACGTCTCGCAACGCACCCGCCCACTCACCCGTGGTCGCGCCGGCACGAGCAGCGACGAGGGTCGCCTCCATCAGGTTGGCGTCGGTCTTCGCCGCAGCGGCGAGAGCCTCCAGGGAACGGTCGACCGCGGCCTGGTCGCGCTTTTCGCGCCACGCCTCCAGGCCGGCGATCGCCGATCGCTCGGCCTCGGGGTCCGCAGCCTGGATCGCAGCGTCGAGGTCCGCGGTCAGGGGAGAGGGCTCGGTGGTCTCGAACCGGTTCACACCGACCACGATGTCCTCGCCGTTCTCGATGCGGGAGCGACGGGCGGAGTGGGAGCTGACCAGCGCTTGTTTCATGTACCCGGACTCGACGGCAGCGATCGCACCGCCGAGCGCCTGCACCCGGTCCATCTCGTCGCGGGCCTCCTGGACCATCTGGTTGACCTTGGCCTCGATCACGGTCGAGCCCTCGAAGATGTCGTCGTACTCCAAGAGGTCGGACTCGAAGGCCAGCACCTGCTGGAGACGCAGCGACCACTGCTGGTCCCACGGACGCGGCAGGCCCAACGCCTCGTTCCACGCGGGCAGCTGTACGGCGCGGGCGCGGGCGTTCTTGGACAGGGTGACGCCGAGCATCTCCAGCACGATGCGCTGGACGTTGTTCTCGGGCTGGGCCTCGGTGAGCCCCAGCGAGTTGACCTGGACGCCGTAGCGGAACCGGCGCATCTTTTCGTCCGTCACGCCGTAGCGCTCGCGGGTGATCTCGTCCCACAGGCGCACGAAGGCGCGCATCTTGCAGGTCTCCTCGACGAACCGCACGCCGGCGTTGACGAAGAACGAGATGCGGCCGACCACCTTCTCGAAGTCCTCCTGCGCGACCTGGCCCGCGTCCTTGACGGCGTCGAGCACGGCGATCGCCGTGCACAGGGCGTAGGCCAGCTCCTGCGTGGGCGTGGCACCGGCCTCCTGCAGGTGATAGCTGCAGATGTTGATCGGGTTCCACTTCGGTATCTCGTTGACCGTGTAGGCGATCAGGTCGGAGATCAGCCGCAGCGAGTGCTCCGGGGGGAACACGTAGGTCCCCCGGGAGAGGTACTCCTTGATGATGTCGTTCTGGGTCGTCCCGGCAAGCTGGTGGGCCACGTCGAGAGGCTCGAGCTCGGGGTTCTGCTCCTCGGCCACGACCTGGTAGAGCGCCAGCAACCACATCGCCGTGGCGTTGATCGTCATCGAGGTGTTCATGCCGGTCAGGGGGATGTCGGCGAACAGCCGCCGCATCTCACCGAGGTGCGGGATCGGCACTCCGACCTTGCCCACCTCGCCACGCGCGAGCGGGGAGTCGGGGTCATAACCCGTCTGGGTCGGCAGGTCGAAGGCGACCGACAGCCCTGTCTGCCCCTTGGCGAGGTTCATTCGGTAGAGCTCGTTGGACTGGGCCGAAGAGGAGTGACCGGCGTAGGTGCGCATCACCCAGGGACGGTCCTTCTCGGGCCTAGCGGTATTCGCGTTCATGGGCTGAGGGTAGGCCCGCCGGAGGGCCTGCGGCACACCGTGTGGAGACTCTCACCGTGCGAATGGGTCACACCCCGACGTCCGGAGCCCCGATTAGACCGTCGTGGACTGCCCGCTGGGCTCGACCTGGAGCATCCACCGCAGGTGGGAGAGGTGCAGCAGGCGGCGTACGCCGGGAGAGCCGCCGGTCAGGATCACCCGACGCCCCTCGCGCTCGGCGACGCGGTTGGCCACGGCCAGCATCTTCAGGGTGGTCATGTCCACCGACTCCACTCGGGAGATGTCGACTCGCACGTCGCCGGTGTTCTCCTCCAGCAGGCGGTAGACAGCAGCGCGCA
>JBDSXU010000458.1:0-18027 GCA_039926005.1 Marmoricola sp. | reverse complement strand
CGGCGACCGCTTCGTCCGCGGCACCAGCCGCGTCGAGTACGACGGTCACTTCGTGTCTCCGCGGACGTTCTCCAGCACCACCGCGAGCCCCTGGCCCACACCGATGCAGATCGCGGCGACACCCCATCGGTGTCCGCCCTCGCACAACACCTTGGCGAGCGTGCCGAGGATCCGACCGCCGGACGCCCCGAGCGGGTGGCCCAGCGCGATCGCGCCACCACGGGTGTTGACGATCGCCGGGTCGATCTCCCAGGCGTCGACGCAGACCAGGGACTGCACGGCGAAGGCCTCGTTGAGCTCGACGGCACCGACGTCGGACCAGCTGATGCCCGCGCGGGCCATGGCCTTCTCGGCTGCCTCGACCGGCGCGTAGCCGAACCGTTGCGGCTCCAGCGCGTGCGCGGCACGGCCGGCGATGCGGGCGACGGGAGAGCGACCCAAGGCCTCCGCCGCCTGCTCCGACCCGAGCAGGACTGCGCAGGCGCCGTCGCTCAGCGGCGAGGAGTTGCCGGCGGTGATGGTCCCCTCGGGGCGGAAGGACGGCTTGAGCTTCGCGAGCGACTCAGCACTCGACCCGGCGCGCACCGCCTCGTCGCGACTCACGTCTGCACCTGGAACCTCGACGACGAGGTCGTCGTAGAAGCCGTCGTTCCACGCCCGGTGGGCAAGGTCGTGGGACCTGGCCGCGAAGGTGTCCTGGCGCTCGCGCGACACGTCGTACTTCTCCTGCAGCTGCTCGTTGGCCTCACCCAGCGACACGGTCCACTCCGAGGGCATCTCCGGGTTCACCAGGCGCCAGCCGAGGGTGGTGGAGACGGCCTCGAGGTTGCCGGCGGGAAAGGCACGACTCGGCTTGGGCAGCACCCACGGCGCCCGCGTCATCGACTCCACGCCGCCGGTCAGCACGATGTCGGCGTCCCCGGTCTCGATCATCCGCGACCCGGCCATCGCGGCGTCGAGCGACGATCCGCACAGCCTGTTGATGGTCGAGCCCGGCACGGAGACCGGGAAGCCGGCAAGCAGGCTGGCCATCCGAGCCACGTTTCGGTTCTCCTCCCCGGCGCCGTTGGCGTTGCCGAGGATGACCTCTTCGACGGCGCTCGGGTCGAGGTCAGGGTTGCGGTCGCGGATCGCTGTCAGGACCGTCGCGGCGAGGTCGTCGGGACGGACCTTCGCGAGGCCGCCGTTGAACTTGCCGAACGGCGTACGGACGGCGTCGTAGACGAACGCGCTCATTCGCGGGGTGTTCATGCTTCTCCCTCTCCCTCGAGCTGGTCGAGCACCCGCTGGGCGATGCGGTACGCCGTGTTGGCATCCGGTACGCCGCAGTAGATGGCGCTCTGCAAGATGAGCTCCTTGATCTCGTCGTTGGTCAGGCCGTTCCTGCGCGCGGCACGCACGTGCATCGCGAACTCCTCATGGTGCCCGCGTGCGATCAGGGCCGTCAGGGTGATCAGTGACCGGCTCCGCCGGTCGAGGCCGGGCCGGGTCCAGACGCCGCCCCAGGCGTACTCGGTGATGAACTCCTGGAACTCGCGGGTGAGCTCCGTCGCGCCATCGGTCGCACGATCCACGTGGGCATCGCCCAGGACCTCGCGGCGGACCACCATCCCAGCGTCGTAGGACGAACCAGGTGGCTCCGGGTCGACCTCACCGAGCACGTGCTGGCGGATCAGCCGGGCCACCTGGGCGGGCTCCTCTGCGGGAGCGAGGTGCCCGACTCCGAGGAGCTCGATGAACCGACCGTGCTGCACACCTTCGGCGATCTCGAGCAGGCCCTTCGGGGGCGTCACGGCGTCCGCGGAACCCGCCACGGCCAGCACCGGGGTGGCGATCTCGCCGAGCCGGTCATGCACGTCGAAGTCTGCGAGCGCCTCGCACACCTGGATGTACCCGCGGTCATCGGCGTCCTGCAGCGAGTGCAGCAATGCCGACCCGGTCTCGGGGGAGCGGTCGAGGAAGCCGGGACCGAACCATCGCTCCGCGGAGCCGGACACCATTACCGAGGTGCCCGAAACGCTCACCTGGCCGACACGACCTGCCCACATCGAGGGGTCGCCGATCTTTGCTCCCGTGCACAGCAGGACAGCAGCCGTGACCCGGCCGGGATGGTCGAGCAGCAGCTGCAGTCCGACTGTCCCGCCCACAGAGTCGCCCGCGTAGGCAAAGGATCCGGCGTACTGGTCGCGCTGCTCGAGGATCTCCTCGAGCACCCGCAGCAGGCCGCGGGCGAGCTCGTCCATCGTGAACGACTCCTCCGGCACCGAGTGGTTGTAGCCGTGCCCCGGTAGGTCCCAGGCGACCACGTCGAAGACGTCGGTGAGCCCGGCCGCGCACTCGGTCCACAGCGTCGAGGCCGAGGTTCCGAGCGACGGACCGAGCACCAGGAGTGGCAGCTCGGCCCGGTTGGCGGTGCCGGTGAGGCGGACGGCGGTGACGATGGGGACGCTCACGTGGTCTCCTGGCCGGCTCGGGCCCGGGCGAGGATCTGGTCGATCACCGAACTGGTCGCGCCGAGGTAGTGGGTGGGGTCGAAGTCTGGGCCACGCGACGTGCCGGCGTCGAAGAGGCCGTGGATGCTGCGCTGCTCCGCGAGCAGTGCCGAGGATCGCTGCTTGACCAGTGCGGCCATCCTGCCGGAGTCGACGTGCAGCCCGTCGAGCAGCTCCGCGGTCTGCGAGCCGGCGGTGACGGTGTGGCGCGAGAGCGTGGCCAGGGCTGCCCACTCGGTGTGCCAGCTGCCGTCGGGGCGCTCGTCGACGGCAGCGGCAGCTGCCAGGTGGAGCTGGGCGGCCAGGCCCGGGGCGGTCAGGGCGGCCCGGCGGATCAGCACGGACAGCACCGGGTTGGCCTTCTGCGGCATCGTCGAGGATCCGCCGCGTCCCTCGACGGCGTCCTCGGCGAGCTCGCCGAGCTCGGGGCGGGTGAGCAGGAGCACGTCATTGGCGATCCGTCCCCAGGCGTCGGTGGCCACGACCAGCGCGTCGGCGTACCGGGTGAAGGGGGCTCGGCTGGTGTGCCAGGGGGGCGCAGGGTGGAGCCCGAGGGTCCGTGAGACGTCCTCGACGAGGGGCTCGAGATTTGCAGCAGAGCCCGACAGCGCGACCAACTCGGCAGTGGCCGCGAGCGTGCCGGCCGCGCCGCCGAACTGGGCGGGCATCAGGAGGGCGGCCCGGCGGAGGTCGTCGCGTGCATCGAGCACGCCCTGGAGCCACTGGGCCGCCTTGAGCCCGAACGTGATGGGTACGGCGTGCTGGGTCAGCGTGCGGCCGACCATGACGTCGTCGCGGTGCCGGTCGGCCAGGGCCACCAGGGCCCCGACCTGCTTGTCCAGGTCGGTCAGCACCCGTCGTGCGGTGTCGTGGGCGCACAGCGTCAGGGCGGTGTCCAAGACGTCCTGGCTGGTCAGC
The DNA here is from genome assembly GCA_039926005.1 of Marmoricola sp. Lineage (GTDB taxonomy): Bacteria > Actinomycetota > Actinomycetes > Propionibacteriales > Nocardioidaceae > Marmoricola. The sequence goes on along the minus strand of JBDSXU010000458.1, from coordinate 14,617 downwards.
CCACGGTGCACCCACCGGGCCGCCACCGGGTTGCGCCGTTCGAGTCGCTCGCGCAGGAGCGCCAGCATCGGAATGACGGGATTGCCCGAGGCCTCGGCGCGCACGGCCACCGCGTCGACGTCACGGGTGTTCACCAGCCCGACCAGGTCCTCGCGCCCGGTCGACGGAGCGATCCCGGCCGCGACCAGGCCCTGCAGCCAGGCACCCTCGACCCGCACCATGGCGGAGAGGACCGTGGCAGGGGCGAACAAGCGCTCGGCGCGTTCGTCGCCGGGCCACAGCAGGTCTGCCATCACTGACCGGGGAACTTCACGAAGACGGTCTCCGACTCGCCCTGGAGTCGTACGTCGAAGCGGTAGCCGTGCACGTCCGGGAGGGCGATCAGGGTGGCCCGCCGGTCGTCGGGGAGTGAGTGCAAGAAGGCGTCGGCGGCGAGTGCGTCCTGGTCGACGGGCAGGTAGACGCGGGTGAACAGCCGGTTCGTGAGACCGCGGGCGAAGACGGTCATCGCCACGAACGGCGCGGCGCCCTGCCTGGTCGGACCGGGCTGCACCGTGGTGAAGGAGTAGTGCCCGACGGCGTCGACGGCCGCGCGCCCGAAGCCGGTGAAGGTGAAGCCGTCGCGGTGGAGCGACCCCTCCGCCTGCGGGACCTGACCGTCCTGGTCCGCCTGCCATATCTCGATCAGGGCGTCGGGGATCGGATCACCGGCCCCGTCGTACACCGTCCCGTGCAGGCGGATGGCGTGGCGGTGCCCGACCGGCACGAGCTCACTGTCGCCGGGGTAGGGGAGCGCGTAGCCGTAGAACGGCCCGACTGTCTGGCCGGGAGTGGGGGTGAGTGTCATGCGCCGGAGTCCTCCATGGGCGTGCGGTGCGTGCCGCTCAGCACGATGTCCCACCGGTAGCCGGTGGCCCACTCGTGCCGGGTCACGTCATGGTCATAGGTCGCGACCAGTCGTTCGCGTGCCAATGGATCGACGATGGACTGGTAGATCGGGTCCAGGCTGAAGAGAGGGTCACCGGGAAAGTACATCTGGGTGATCATCCGCTGGGTGAACTCGGTGCCGAACAGGGAGAAGTGCACGTGCGCGGGGCGCCAGGCGTTGTAGTGGTTCTTCCATGGATACGGACCGGGCTTGATCGTGCTGAAGGTGTAGCTGCCGTCACCGTCGGTCAGGACGCGGCCGACACCGGTGAAGTTCGGGTCGATCGGCGCGGGGTGCTGGTCACGCTTGTGGAGGTAGCGCCCGGCGGCGTTTGCCTGCCAGATCTCGACGAGCTGGTTGCGCACCGGACGACCGTCCCCGTCAAGCACACGACCGGTGATGACGATCCGCTCGCCCACCGGCTCCCCGGTGTGCTGGATGGTCAGGTCCGACTCGGGCGGACCCACATCCTGGTGGCCGAAGACCGGCGCGAACAGCTCGATGGTCTCGGGATCAGCATGGTGCAGGTCCTTCGTCGGGTGGCGCAGCAGGCTGCTGCGGTAGGGGGCGTAGTCCAGCCTCGGCTGGATCTCCTCCACGCCCGCGTGCTCGTAGCCGGCCCCGATCCCGGCGATCTCGTCGTTGATCTGCGCCTGCGACGCGATGGCGGAGTCCGCATCCGTGGCTGGCGCGTTCTGCGCTGAGTCTTGCGTCTGGGTCACCCGCCGAAGGTACGACGAACGAGGCGCTGCCCGCTGCGTCGCCTTTCACTGAGCAGAATCACGGCGGAGGTGGCGAGCGGGCTGATCTGGCGGGCGGTTCCGGTGAGTGAAACGATGGCGCCATGTCCGGCAATGTCTCGCGCTCCGGTGCCACCGTCACCAGCAGGGCGCTTGCCCTGATCGGGGCGTTCGACGCGCGGCACCGGCGGTTGTCGCTGAGCCAACTCGCCGAGCGCGCCGAGCTGCCGGTGCCGACCGCGCACCGCCTGGTGGGTGAGCTGGTCGCGTGGGGGGCGCTGAGTCGCACGTCGGCGGGGAAGTACGTCGTGGGTCGTCGCCTCTGGGACGTCGGGCTGTTGGCGCCGGTGAACACGGGCCTGCGCCAGCTCGCGTCGCCCTATCTGCACGACCTGTACGGCGCGACGTTGGCCACAGTGCACCTGGCCGTCCGAGACGGTGACAAGGTGCTCTACCTCGACCGGCTCTCCGGGCATGCATCCGTGCCGGTGGTGAGCACGATCGGTTCGCGGTTGCCGATGCACGCCACCGGGGTCGGCAAGGTGCTGCTGGCCCATGCGCCACCAGCTGTCCAGGCGGAGGTGCTTGCGCACCTGACCCGGATCACGCCGTACACGATCAACCAGCCGGGCACGCTGCGTCGGCAGCTGGCCCGGGTGCGCAAGGACGACTACGCCACCACCGTGGAGGAGATGAGCCTGGGCGCCTGCTCGGTCGCCGTGCCGATCCGCGCGAAGGCCGACGTGGTCGCGTCTCTGGGCATCGTGGTGCCAACCTTGAGGAAGGATCGCGCCAGGCTCGTCGCCGCCATGCAGGTCGCCGCACGCGGCATCGGCAGGGCATTGCTCGATCCTTCGACTTCGGTGGATCATTTTCACTGACCGGAAAGCGGTGGTGGCGATCCGGCTGGCGTTGACCACATGCTCTGCCCATGTCCTCAGACCTGGCCCCTCTCCGGACGCGCACCGCCGTCGGAATCGTCGGAGGTGGTCCGGCCGGCCTGATGCTCTCCCACCTGCTGGCACTCTCCGGGATCGAGTCCGTCGTGGTCGACCTGCGCACGCGCCGGGAGATCGAGGAGACCCATCGCGCGGGGATCCTCGAGCACGACAGTGTCCGGATGCTCGTCGACACTGGTGTCTCGGACCGGGTGCTGCGTGACGGCTACCGCCACGACGGCATCGAGCTGGCCTTCGGGGGCGAGGGCCACCGCATCGACTTCCAGGGACTCGTGGGCGCCTCTGCCCAGCTCTACCCTCAGACCGACGTTTTTATCGACCTCGCCGACGCCCGTGAACGCGATGGAGGAGACGTCCGCTTCGGGGTGAGCGACGTGGCGGTCCTGGACGTGACCAGCGACAGCCCGGGAATGTCGTTCACAGCCGGCGACGGCACCGTTCACGAGGTGCGCTGCAACTACCTCGTCGGGTCGGACGGGTCCAGGAGCATCTGTCGCCGGGCTTTTCCGGAGTCCCAGCGCCGGCAGTACTCCCGGGAGTACCCGTTCGCCTGGTTCGGCATCCTGTGCCAGGCCCCGCCTAGTGCACCCGAGCTGATCTACAACCACTCCGAGCGTGGGTTCGCGCTGATCAGCCAGCGCACCGAGACCCTGCAGCGGATGTACTTCCAGTGCGACATCGCCACCGACGTGGGCGAATGGTCCGACGATCGCATCTGGGAGGAGCTCCAGGCACGCGTGGGCGCCAACGGCCACACCCTGGCGGAAGGGCCGATCACCTCGAAGAGCGTGCTGCCCTTCCGCAGCTTCGTGCAGGAGCCGATGAGGCACGGGAACCTGCTGCTGGCCGGCGACGCGGCGCACACGGTTCCGCCGACCGGCGCCAAGGGCCTGAACCTCGCACTGGCCGACGTACGGGTCCTCGCCGAGGAGCTCGAGCGGGCCCTGACGAGGAAGGACGCTGCGCTGCTCGAGGACTACACGACCCGTGCTCTGGGCCGGGTCTGGAAGGCACAGCACTTCTCCTACTGGATGACCACGATGTTGCACCGGGTCCCCGACGCCAGCCCGTTCGACGTACGCCGACAGATCGGTGAGCTCTCCATGGTGGTGTCATCGCACGCGGGGTCGACCTACCTGGCGGAGGCCTACACCGGCTGGCCCGGAGGACGCTGAGATGGTCTGCGGCCCGCCCGCTCCGCTCATGACGCAAATCTGGCAAAAGCCGCTAACTGGTGTAGACCGGTCAGTGCCTTTGATGGGCCCTCCGGGTGGAAATCCATAGCACGTTGTGACTATTCAGGCGTGTGAGGATCCCAGACATATGGGACAGGGCGTCCTATGGGAGTGCGACATCTAGGGAGAAACCAATGATTGCAACAGAGACGCCCCCCAACGGGACGACCAATGCCAGCGGGTCTGGCATCACGACGCTGATGATCTGTGGCTGCGGCCAGGAGATCGGAGCCACCAAGCGGGGTCACTGCCCCCGGTGCGGGTGCTGCCTGAACTGAGAGACCCGCAGATAGGGTGACCTCCGACGACCCGTCAGGAGGGACCCGTGGCCCGGCAGCCGGACGGCGCAACCACCTCTGCGGTGTGGACGCTGCCCAACATCATCAGCATGGTGAGGCTGGCCGGCGTACCCCTCTTCCTCTGGCTGGTGATCGGTCCCGAAGCGGACATCTGGGCCCTGGTGGTCCTGATGATCGCCGGGTTCTCCGACTGGCTCGACGGCTACCTCGCCCGTCGGCTGAACCAGATGTCCAAGCTCGGCGAGATCCTCGACCCGGTCGCTGACCGGCTCTACATCCTCGCGGCCGTCATCGGCCTGCTCTATCGCGACATCATCCCGTGGTGGGTGGCCCTGATCATCCCGCTGCGCGATGCGCTCCTCTGGATCCTCGTCCCCTTCCTGCGCACCCGCGGCTACTCCGCCCTGCCGGTGCACTACCTCGGCAAGGCCGCGACCGCGGCGTTGCTCTACTCGTTCCCGATGCTGTTCCTCGGTGACGGCGACGGGCCGATCCCGACGCTGTCCGAGGTGTTCGGGTGGGCGTTCGCGATCTGGGGGATCGGACTCTACTGGTGGGCCGGGCTGCTCTATGCCTGGCAGGTCCGCAAGCTGATGGCCGACCGCGACCGCCGCGCCCCGAGCCTCACGGACACCTGAGATGGTCCAGAAGACGGTCCAGCCCGAACGGCTCCCCCCACAGGCGACAATGGGTCTGCTCGACTACCTGACCACCCATACGCTCGACGAGGACTACGCCTTCGTCTCCGACCGCAGGGCGACCCGCGACGCACCAGCACCCCAGCGACGGATCGGCGTGTTCGGTGCACTGGTGATGGTGGTCTTCGCCATCCTGGTCGTCACGGCGGCCGCCCAGACCTCACGCAACTCGGTCAGTGACGAGCGCCAACGACAAGAGCTCGTCGTTCAGGTCAACCAGGCGCGCCGTCAGCTTGCGGCCGAGAATGCCCGCCTCGTGGCGCTGCGAGCAGAATCCGCAGTGCTCGAGACACGGCAGCTGCGCAGCGACACGTCCTCGCGTGGGCTCCGGGACACGATCCACCTGCTCGGAATCAAGGCCGGCACCCTGGCGGTCCGCGGTCCCGGCGTACGCGTGGTCGCCGACAACGCTCCCGGTGCCGACAGTGCACGCAACGAGGTCCTCGACTCTGACCTCCAAAAGCTCGTCAACGGGCTCTGGGAAGCAGGTGCGGAGGCCATCGCGATCAACGGTCAACGGCTGACGAACCTGAGCACGATCCGGCTCGCGGGTGGAGCCATCACAGTCAACGCCCGTTCGCTGCGCCGGCCCTACGTCGTCACGGCGATCGGCAACCAGGACACGCTGCCGGCACGTTTCGCGGAAACCTCCAGCGGTCGGGCATGGTTGGACCTGCAGCGCGAGGTCGGTCTGCGACTGAGCATCAAGCCGGTGTCCTCGCTGCGGCTGCCGGGCGCCGAGGTCTTCTTGCGCTATGCCAACCAGAAGGAAACAGGAGGGGGAGCGTCATGATCGCGGTTCTCGGGTTGGTCGTCGGGGTCGTCCTCGGTCTGGTGCTGACCCCTGACGTGCCGCTCGCGATGGAGCCCTACCTCCCGATCGCCGTCGTTGCCGCCCTCGACGCCGTATTCGGTGCCTTCCGCGCCTTCCTCGACGGGATCTTCGACGACAAGGTCTTCGTCATCTCCTTCATCAGCAACGTGCTGATCGCGGCCGTCATCGTGTTCCTCGGCGACAAGCTCGGCGTGGGCGCGCAGCTTTCGACCGGCGTCGTGGTCGTTCTCGGGATCCGGATCTTCTCCAACGTGGCGGCGATCCGACGCCATCTCTTCCATGCCTGACCCCGCGCCGCCGCCGTCGGGGATGGACCGGCTGCGACGCTCGTTCTTCGCGCCGTCCCGCGGGCAGGCCGTCGTCGCGGTGCTCGTCGGCGTGCTCGCCTTCTCAGCCGTGACCCAGGCGCGACTCACGGGCAAGGACGACACCTACGCCGGGCTGCGCCAGGCCGAGCTGATCCAGGCCCTCAACGGGCTCCAGTCCGCCTCCCGCAAGGCTGAGCGCGACATCTCCGACCTCGAGACGACGCGCGACCGGTTGCGCAGCAGCACCCAGCGTCGTACGACGGCTCTCGAGCAGGCCACCCGGGAGGTGCAGACGCTCGGTGTGCTCGCGGGCACCGCGCCCGCCACTGGGCCCGGCATCCGGATCACCGTGCAGGACCCGAAGAGCGACCTGAGCCTGAACCACCTGCTGGACGGCGTCGAGGAGCTGCGCAACGCCGGTGTCGAGGCGATCGAGATCAACGACCGCGTCCGGGTCATCGCGCAGACCTCCTTCGAGGATGATCCCGGCGGTGTCCGCGTCGACGGCGTGGTACTCAAGCCGCCCTACGTCATCGACGCGATCGGCAACGCCGGGACCCTCGCCGGAGCGCTTCAGTTCCAGGGCGGGTTCAGCGACGACGTGGCCGCCGACTCGGGCTCGGTGACGATCAAGAAGGAAGACCGGATCGACGTCAAGGTCACCAGGACCCCCGCGAAGCCCCGCTACGCCGAAGCGGTCCCCGGGCAGTAACCTGCGGTGATGTGGCCGGTCGGACCTCGGCCGGCGCCGAGCAACAACGAGGAGCAGCGTGATTCCCGAAGACCTGAAGTACACCTCCGAGCACGAGTGGTTGCGCGAGCCCGGTCAGGCCCGGGGTTCGGTCCGGGTCGGGATCACCGACTTCGCCCAGGACGCACTCGGGGACATCGTCTTCGTGCAACTGCCGGAGGTCGGCGAGTCCGTGGTCTCTGGTGCCGTGGTCGGTGAGCTGGAGTCCACCAAGTCGGTGAGCGAGGTCTACGCACCCCTGGGTGGTGAGATCGTCGCGCGCAACGAGGCGCTCGACGCAACTCCCGAGCTCGTCAACACCGATCCCTACGGTGACGGCTGGCTCTTCGAGATCGTCGCTGACAACAGTGGATCGGCCGATCTGCTCGATGCTTCGACCTACCAGACCACTCTCGAGAGCTGAGTTCCAAAACTCCGTTGGGGATCATCGATGACCTTGTCCTGCGCTGATAGGTTGACGCCAGAACCCTGACCCTTCAGTGACGCTTCAGGGTTGGACGAGGCCACGTCGACACAGAGCAACGGGAGATCGAAGCCATGCCCTACTGCCCGCAGTGCGGAAGTCAGAACGCCGACAACGCCCGTTTTTGCTCGCAGTGCGGCACCCCGCTGACTCCACCCGCCAGCGATCCCGTCCCCAACGACGCCACGGCGACCGTCACGTTCGGCGCTCCCGCGAAGTCCGAGGCAGACGACCGGACCTCGCTCAACGCGGCCGACGCCGCGGCGGTCGACGCACGGCCCTCGGGCAGTGCGCTGCTCGTGGTGCAGCGGGGCCCGGGGGCCGGCAGCCGCTACCTGCTCGACACCGATCTCTCCACCGTGGGGCGCCACCCGGAGAGCGACATCTTCCTCGACGACATCACGGTCTCGCGACGCCACGTCGAGTTCCGGCGCGAGGAAGCCAGCTTCCGCGTCCACGACGTGGGGAGTCTCAACGGCACCTATCTCAACGGGGACCGCGTCGACGATGCCGAGCTGCAGAACGGTGACGAGGTCCGCATCGGCAAGTTCCGGTTGATCTTCTTCGCCAGCGACGCAAAGGCGCCCTAGTGCGTCAGGCGGCCCGGATCACCATCGGGCAGGCGGTGGCCGACCTGAAGGCGGAGTTCCCGGATGCCGACATCAAGGAGTCGAAGATCCGGCACCTGGAGAACGAGGGGCTCGTCGAGCCCGAGCGGACTCCGTCGGGTTATCGCAAGTACTCCGTGGAGGACATGGAGAAGCTGCGCTACATCATCCGCGCTCAGCGAGAGCACTACCTCCCGCTGAAGGTCATCAGGGAACACCTCGACGCGCTCGACCGCGGCCTCGAGCCGCCGTCCATGAGCGGATCGCCGAGCATTCCCGGAGCCCTGATGGCCAACCCGGCGCCCGGGGTCGAGTCGCTGCTCGCCGGCTCCTCGGACGTCCGGATCTCCCGGCGCGAGCTGGTCAAGACCGCCGAGATCACCGAGGACACGCTCGACGCCCTCGAGAACTTCGGCCTGGTCCGTCCTCGCACCGGCTCCAAGCACTACGACGCCGACGCTCTCGTGATCGCCAAGGTGGCCGGTGAGCTGGCGGCGTACGGCATCGAGCCGCGGCACCTGCGCGCTTTCAAGACCGCCGCCGACCGCGAGGTCGGCCTGATGGAGCAGGTGATCGCGCCGATCCGGCGCAGCCGCGAGGACGGTGCGCAGGGTCGCGCGGCGCAGACCATCGACGAGATGGCTGTGCTCTCGGTCCGGCTGCACGCCGCCCTGGTCAAGGCCGGGCTCCGGTCGCTGCGCTGATCCCTCCACCGTCGACATCTCCTTCGGCGGTGGCAGTAGGCTGATGGCGTGCGCGAGGTCGAGGTAGTCGGAGTCCGGGTCGAGATGCCGTCCAACCAGCCCATCGTGCTGTTGCGCGAGCTCGCCGGCGAGCGATACCTCCCCATCTGGATCGGTGCCGTGGAGGCGACCGCGATCGCCTTCGCCCAGCAGGGAGTGGTGCCGCCCCGTCCGCTCACGCACGATCTCCTCAAGGACGTTCTCGAAGCGACCGGCAACGAGGTCGCGGAGATCCGGATCACCGAAATGCGCGACAACGTCTTCTACGCCTCCTTGGTGCTGGCCTCCGGGATCGAGGTGAGCGCACGGCCTTCGGACTCCATCGCGCTCGCGCTCCGCACCGGATCGAAGATCGTGTGCTCCGAGGAGCTGCTCGACGACGCCGGCATCCTGGTGCCCGACGAGCAGGAGGACGAGGTGGAGAAGTTCCGCGAGTTCCTCGACCACGTCTCGCCCGAGGACTTCGACAAGGGCCAGGCCTGAACACAGCCTCCGACGAGGCTTGACCCTCAAGTTGAACTTGAAGGTTAAGGCGACACGCCGCCGCGGTCTTTGACCAACCCTCAAGTTGGGGTTTACCTTCGCAATGTCTTCGCTGTAACTCCACGGCTGCGATTCACCTCCTGTTGGTCAGGTCGGAATCCTCCAGCCACCCTTTCCGGGGGTTACGCTCGGTGAAGCCAACTTCGGAGGTAAAAGTGGGCACCAAGAACGGCGACGGCGGCGCGAGCACCACTGCGGGCCATGATCCACAGGCAGCAGAGGCCGCGTCGGAGGCAGCGTTGCACGCCGACGAGCAGGGTCTGCTCTTCGATGACGACGTCTCGACCCTGCCCCGCGACCTCGGCTACCGGGGCCCCACAGCCTGCAGCGCGGCGGGCATCACCTACCGCCAGCTGGACTACTGGGCCCGCACCGGCCTGGTCGAGCCCACCGTTCGGGGTGCGACCGGCTCGGGCACCCAGCGTCTCTACGGCTTCCAAGACATCTTGCTGCTCAAGGTGATAAAGCGCCTGCTCGACGCCGGCATCTCGCTGCAACAGATCCGCACAGCCGTGGCGCACCTCCGGGCTCGCGGAACCGACGACCTCACCCGGGTCACGTTGATGAGCGACGGCGCCAGCGTCTACGAGTGCACCACCAACGACGAGGTCATCGACCTGCTCCAGGGCGGGCAGGGCGTCTTCGGTATCGCCATCGGGGGAGTGTGGCGCGAGATCGAAGGCTCCCTCGCCGAACTTCCCTCCGAGCGCACCGCCGAGGCCGAGGCCGAGCTGGCCAACGACGAGTTGGCTGCCCGTCGCAAGGCCCGCATGACCGGCTGACTCTCCGGTCCCACGTGATCACACCAGCCCCGGTACCCGCGATAGCGGGGCCGGGGCTGGTAGTTTTGTCCTGCTGCGAAACCCGCGCGGGAGAGTTCCCGGCCGACTCACTGAGACGGCCGGGGCGCCGAAGGGGCAACACCTCCCATCAACCTCTCAGGCTCAAGGACCGCGCGGGCTGGCACTCAGGAGCAACGACGGCGTTGTGACTGACGGGAGGCGTACTCACCGTTGCCGGTTGGATCGCCTCACGACCAGGAGTGACATGCCAGACAAGATCGTCGCCGCAGCCCTCCGAGCCCGCCCGTTCAGCGAGAGGCACATCGGCCCGGATGACCATCAGGTCACCGAGATGCTCAAGAAGCTCGGCCTGAGCAGTCTCGAAGCACTGATGGACGACGCCGTACCCGGACGGATCCGCTCCCGCGGCCTCGAACTCCCGGCTGCAGCCTCCGAACGTGCCGCCGCGATGGAGCTGCGAGAGATCGCCGCCATGAACAATCCGCTCGTCTCGATGATCGGGCTCGGCTACCACGGCACCGTCACCCCAGCTGTCGTGCGGCGCAACGTGCTCGAGGATCCTTCCTGGTACACCGCCTACACGCCCTACCAGCCCGAGATCAGCCAGGGCCGCCTTGAAGCGCTGATCAACTTCCAGACGATGGTCTCCGACCTGACCGGACTGGAGACGTCGAACGCCTCCCTGCTCGACGAGGGGACGGCCGCTGCCGAGGCGATGACGCTGGTGCGCCGCGCGAACAAGAATGCCAAGGGCCCCTTCGTCCTCGACGCCGACGCGCTGCCGCAGACCATCGCAGTGGTCCGCACCCGCGCCGACGCGATGGAGATCGACGTGGTGGTCGCAGATCTGACCGACGGGCTGCCCGAGGGCGAGCTCAGCGGTGTGCTCGTGCAGTACCCGGGCGCCTCGGGTCGGGTGCTCGACCCGCGCAAGGTCATCGACGAGGCGCACGAGCGCGGCGCTCTTGCCGTCGTTGCAGCTGACCTCCTTGCGCTGACCCTGCTCGAGTCGCCTGGCACGCTGGGGGCGGATGTGGCGGTGGGTTCCTCCCAGCGCTTCGGGGTGCCGCTGTTCTACGGGGGTCCGCACGCCGGCTTCATGTCCGTGCGGGCCGGCCTCGAGCGGCATCTTCCCGGTCGACTCGTCGGGGTTTCGGTGGACGCCGCCGGGCGCCCGGCGTACCGGCTCTCGCTCCAGACCCGCGAGCAGCACATCCGCCGAGACCGAGCCACCTCCAACATCTGCACCGCCCAGGTCCTGCTCGCCGTGGTGGCCTCGATGTACGCCGTCTACCACGGTCCCGACGGGCTGACCCGGATCGCGAGCTCGGTGCATGCCCAGGCGCTGGCACTGGGCGAGCGGTTGCGTGCCGGAGGAGTCGAAGTCGTCCACGAGGCGTTCTTCGACACCGTCCTGGCTCGCGTGCCCGGCCGTGCTGGCGAGGTGGTCGAGGCTGCCCGAACCGCCGGCGTGCACGTGCGCCATGTCGATGAGGACCACGTCGGCCTGACCACCTCCGAGGTGACCGACGCCGACGTGCTCGATGCAGTTCTCGGGGCGTTCGGCCTCGTGGGCGGCACTGCGGGAGACGCCGTTGCCGAGACGATCCCCGCCGCGCTGCGGCGTACGACGGACTTCTTGACCCACGAGGTCTTCAACTCCCATCGCTCCGAGACCTCGATGCTGCGCTACCTGCGCCGGCTCTCCGCCCGCGACTACGCCTTGGACCGCGGCATGATCCCGCTGGGCTCGTGCACGATGAAGCTCAACGCCACCACCGAGATGGAGCCGGTGAGCCTGCCCGGCTTCGCCGACCTGCACCCGTTCGCGCCGGCCGAGGACGCGCGGGGTTATCGCCGTCTCATCGACCAACTGGAGTCGTGGCTCGCGACGGTGACCGGTTATGACCGGGTCTCGATCCAGCCGAACGCAGGCTCGCAGGGCGAGCTCGCCGGGCTGCTCGCGATCCGCGGCTACCACGAGGCGAACGGTCAGGGGAAACGGCGGGTCTGCCTGATCCCGTCCTCCGCGCACGGCACCAATGCGGCCTCGGCGGTGATGGCCGGGATGAAGGTGGTGGTCGTGAGGTCCGCCGCCGACGGGTCCGTGGACATGGACGACCTCGAGGCCAAGTGCGAGGAGCACCGCGACGTCCTAGCGGCGATCATGGTCACCTACCCCTCGACGCACGGCGCCTACGAGGACACCATCGTCGAGCTCTGCGAGATGGTCCACGACGCCGGCGGCCAGGTGTACGTCGACGGCGCCAACCTGAACGCCCTTCTGGGCTACGCCAACCCCGGTGAGTTCGGCGGCGACGTGTCACACCTGAACCTGCACAAGACGTTCTGCATTCCGCACGGCGGTGGCGGGCCGGGTGTCGGGCCCATCGGTGTGCGCGAGCACCTGGCGCCCTTCCTCCCCTCGCACGCGATGCACCCGGAGGTCGAGAAGCGCTCCGGGATCGGACCGGTCAGTGCAGCACCCTACGGCTCGGCGGGGATCCTGCCGATCTCGTGGGCCTACGTGCGGATGATGGGTGCCGAAGGACTCACCGAGGCGACTGCGGTCGCCGTGCTGGCGGCCAACTACGTCGCCGAGCGTCTGCAGGACCACTTCCCGGTGCTCTACCGCGGGCACAACGACCGGGTGGCGCACGAGTGCATCCTCGACCTGCGCGGCCTCACCAAGTCCAGCGGTGTGACGGTCGACGACGTCGCCAAGCGGCTCATCGACTACGGCTTCCACGCACCCACCATGAGTTTTCCGGTCGCCGGCACGTTGATGGTGGAGCCGACGGAGAGCGAGGACCTCGGCGAGCTCGATCGGTTCTGCGACGCGATGATCGCCATCCGTGGAGAGATCGCCCGAGTCGAGTCGGGGGAGTGGACCCCGGAGAACTCACCGCTGCGCGGCGCTCCGCACACGGCAGCGTCGGTGCTGATCGGTGAGCAGAACCGTGTCTACTCCACCGAGGTGGCGGTCTTCCCGGCCGGCCACGACCCGGACAAGTACTGGCCTCCCGTCGGTCGGATCGACCAGGCCTACGGCGATCGCAACCTGTTCTGCGCGTGCCCGCCGCCCGAGGCCTTCTCCTGACCTGATGCGCGCCGACCATTTTCAGGCGGTCCTCGACCGCTACCAGGCAGAACGCCGGCTGCCCTCGATCATCGCAGGCGTGCTCGAGGGGCCCGAGCTGTCCTGGTCGGGCACAGCGGGTGCCTCGACCGAGACCAACAGGCAGTACCGCATCGGGTCGATCACCAAGACGATGACGTCGGTATTGGTGATGCAGTGCCGCGACGACGCCCTGCTCGACCTCGACGACCCCATCGGGCGGTTCCTTCCAGAGACCGGTTACCCGGCCGCGACGGTGCGTTCACTGCTTTCGCACACCTCCGGTATGCAGAGCGAGCCGGTGGGGCCGTGGTGGGAGCGGTCGCCGGGTGTGCCGATCGCTGAACTGCTCGCCGCGAACGACGGGCCCGCTGCGGTGTTCGGTCCGGGGGAGCACTACCACTACCGCAACCTCGGCTATGGGCTGCTCGGTGAGGCCGTTGCCCGGTTGCGGGGTCGCCCGTGGTTCACGCTGGTGCAGGAGAGGGTGCTTGCCCCGTTGGGGATGTCGCGTACGTCGTACCTTCCCCGGGCGCCGTACGCCACCGGATTCAGCGTGCACCATCTCGCAGGAACACTCACCGAGGAGCCGCTGCACGAGACCGGATCGATGGCACCGGCGGGACAGCTCTGGAGCACGCTCGAGGACCTCGCGCGGTTCACGGCGTTCCTCTCCGGCGGCGACGCGCACGTCCTCGCCCCCCAGACCCTGACCGAGATGCGCCAACCGGTGCCGCCCGCTATCGACTACGGCCTCGGCATCCGCATGCTGCCGTACGCCGACGGCGTGCTCGCCGGTCACACCGGTTCGATGCCGGGCTTCCAGGCAACCGCGTTCGCTGACCCGCTCAACCACGTCGGTGTCGTGGCGCTCACGAACGCGACCACCGGCTTCTCCGGCACCGAGTTGGCACTGGCCCTGCTCGGCGGCCGAACCCCGGGACCGATGGAGCCCTGGATGCCCACCACCGAGGTGCCCGCGTGGGCACGTGAGCTCCTCGGTTACTGGCACTGGGGAAACTCGGCCTACGAGGTGCGGTGGAACGACGAGCGCCTCGAGTGGCGAGACCTGGCCCGGGGTGCGGTCGCTGAGCAGTTCGAGCTCCGTGGTGAGGAGATCATCGGCCGGGCGGGCTACCACCACGGCGAGACCCTGCACGTTGTACGCCGGGCAGACGGGTCGATCGACCACCTCGAGTGTGCGACCTTCCGCTACACCCGCGAGCCCTACCCCGAGCATCTCGGTGCTTGAGGAGCCAGCGCCAAGGCCACCCGCTAATCATACGAAAACATACTATGTAGTCTCAAATGGGCGACACAACGGCCATGGACGATCGATGGCGTCTGCCTCAGCGCGCCGCACAAGCCGATCGATGTTCTCTGAGGCCGACCACCCATCCCCCGAGTTCGTTTCGAGACGCTCGCCGGCGCTCACTCCTCAACTACGCGGGGTCAGAGGGCCCGCGAGACCGAGCTCATGTTGAAGTCCGGGATGCGCAGTGCCGGTGTCGCGGTGCGTGAGAAGTAGTCCTCGCCCCACTCCCGGGAATAGCTCGGCACCGTCTCGGAGGCATGCGTGAACCGGT
>JBDSXU010000457.1:0-5046 GCA_039926005.1 Marmoricola sp. | reverse complement strand
ACCGACCCGGAACTGTTCGTGCAGTGGGTCGGGCCCAACGGGACGAACATCAGGATCGACCACTGGGATGCCCGCACGGGTGGCAGCTGGCGCTACGTCGACGGCCCCGAGGGTGAGGAGTACGGCTTCCACGGCTGCTTCCACACCGTCCGCGAGGACCGCCTGGTGCAGACCTTCACCTTCGAGGGCTTCCCGGACAGCGTCGCCCTGGAGACGATGTGGTTCGAGGACCTGGGGGAGGGCCGGACCCGCCTCCGCATCCACTCGCTCTTCGACAGCTACGAGGCCCGTGACGGCATGCTCTCGAGCGGGATGGACAGCGGCGTGAACGACGGCTACGCCAAGCTCGACGCGCTCCTCCGCGCCGACCCAGGCCTCAGCTCGGGCGCACGTCCATGACGACCTCGAACTCCAGCAGGTCCGCACCCGAGGACACCGGCTGGGCGCGCTCGCCTGAGTGCGCCGCGATCGCCGGGCCGTCGCGCCAGGCAGCGAACGACTGCTCGTCCTCCCACTGGGTGACGACGAAGTAGCGGTCCTCACCCTTCACCGGCCGGAGCAGCTGGAACCCGAGGAAGCCGGGAGTCCCGTCGACGGTGTGAGCCCGGTTGGAGAAGCGCTTCTCCAGCTCCTCGTGAGCCTGCGGGGGTACGGAGATGGCGTTTATCTTCACGACTGGCATGACGCCGAGGCTATCTCCGTCACGCGAGTCCGCCGTCGGGACGGGTCACGACGCACGTGCCCTCAGTCGGTCGCGGTGGCCGGCAGGTCGAACCAGCGCAGGTGCTCGAAGTCCTCGCTGAGGCTGGTCGGAGGGCTCAGGTCCGGCTCGTAGGCCTCGCTGAGCAGCTTGGCCCCTTCGTCGAGGTGCTGCTGGAGCAGTGACTCGTCGGCCGCGAGCTGAGAAGTGGGCGGGTGCATTCCGTGCTCGTCGTAGGTGATCGAGGCGAGGCGCAACGGTGGTTCCACGACCCCGTCGCGGTGGGTCCAGATCCCGGTGACCGTATCGAACCTGTAGTCACCGAGCAGGCGCCAACCCGAACGCGCGACCAGCCGCACCGCCTCGACGATGTAGTCGGCCACGGTGTCGGAGAGGAAGTAGTTGAAGTTCACCCGCACCCACCCGGGCTTGATCCCCTCGCACCCGCCGGTGATCTCGCGCTCGAACTCGTGGCTCTGCTCGATGTCGATACCGAGCAGGCGATGGCCGTAGGGACCTGCGCACGAGCACCCCCCGCGCGACTGGATGCCGAAGAGATCGTTGAGCAAAGCGACGACGAAGTTGTGGTGCAGGTAGCGGCCCGACGGTGCACGCACGACGAACGAGACGATGGAGAGCCGGTTCGCGTCGAGGTTGCCGAGGATCTCGATCGCCGGTTCCTCGGCCCAGGTGGCGAGCGCACGCGTGAGGAACCGCTCCTCGGCGCCACGGATCGCCTCGACGCCGACGGCCTGCTTGAGCCCGAAGACCAGGCCGGCCCGGATCGACTCGATGATGGCAGGGGTGCCGCCCTCCTCGCGGTGCTCCGCATCGGGCAAGAAGGCGTGCTCCGCGTCGTTGACGTAGGCGACCGTGCCACCGCCCGGCACGTCCGGGACCCGGTTCGAGAACAGCTCGCGGCGCGCGACCAGCACCCCGGGGGTGGATGGGCCGCCGATGAACTTGTGCGGCGAGAGGAAGATCGCGTCCTTGTAGGCCGTGGGGTGCGCCTCGGGGTCCGGGTTCATCTCGATCTCGATGTACGGCGCCGCCGCCGCGAAGTCCCAGAAGGAGAGCGCCCCCTGCTCGTGCAGGATCTCCGCGATCGCCACCGTGTTGGACACGATCCCGGTGACGTTGGAGGCCGCCGAGAACGAGCCGATCTTCAGTGGCCGGTCGGCATGGACCAGCAGTGCCGCTCTGAGTGCGTCGAGGTCGATGTGACCGTCCGCGTCCTGCGGGATCACCACCACGTCGGCGATCGACTCACGCCAGGGGATCTCGTTCGAGTGGTGTTCGTAGGGGCCGATGAAGACGACCGGCCGCTCGAGGGCGGGAATGTGCTGCAGCAGTGAGTGCCGGTCCTCGAGCACCGAGGGGATCCGCAACCCGAGCACGCCGATCAGCTTGGAGATCGCGCCCGTGGTGCCCGACCCTGCGAAGATCACCGCGGACTCGTCGTCTCCACCGACAGCGTCGTGGATGATCCGCCGGGCGTCCTCTCGAAGGCGCGTGGTCTGCAGGCCGGTGCCGCTGGACTCCGTGTGCGTGTTGGCGTAGCTCGGTAGCACCTCGTCGCGGATGAAGTCCTCGATGAACGTCAGCGCACGGCCCGACGCGGTGTAGTCGGCGTAGGTGACCCGCCGTTCGCCGTACGGCGTGCGCATGACGTGGTCCTCGCCGATCACCGAGTCGCGGATCAACCGCAGCAGAGCCGCCGATTGCGCTGACACATTGCCTCCCGCCGTCAGGCTACGCGCGCCGGGCGGCGTCACGCCCCCTCGGCGGCCACCCGGAGCGCCTCGATGCTGCGCGCGACATCCTCGTCGGTGGTGCGCGCGTTGCTCACCGCGATGCGGAGCACGGCGCGGTCGCGCCAACGCGATCCGCTCATCCAGGCGGTGCCGTCGGCCAGCATCCGGTCGACGACTCGCTGGGTGCGCTGGTCACTGCCGAAGGACACGCACACCTGCGTGAACACGACGTCGTTCAGCACCTCCACTCCTGGCATTGCGGCCAGGGCATCGGCAAACGTCCGTGCGTGTAGGCACATCCAATCGATCATGTCTACGACTCCAGAGCGGCCGGACGCGCGCAGCGCCGCCCACACGGGCACGCCGCGTGCGCGCCTCGACATCTCGGGAACCCGGTCCATCGGGTCCCCGGCAGCGTCCGGGATGAAGTAGTCGCCCTGCGCGCCCATGCTGGCGTTCAGTGCCGCCGGGTCCCGGACCGCGACGATCCCGGAGTCGTAGGGCACGTTCAGCGTCTTGTGGGCGTCGGTTGCCCAGGAGTCCGCGAGCTCGACCCCGACGGTGAGGTGCCGGTAGGAAGGAGAGGCCGCTGCCCACAGCCCGAACGCTCCGTCGACGTGCACCCAGGCGCCGTGTCCGTGCGCCATCGCAATGCATTCCCCGAACGGGTCGCAGGCCCCGGAGTGCGCGTTGCCGGCCTGGAGCAAAACGATCGTGGGCTGGCCGGGCGCCTCCGCCAGAGCGCTGGCGAGACGGTCCGGCCGGATCCGTCCCTCGTCGTCGGCGTCCACGAGCTCGGCGGCCCGAAGACCGAGATAGCGCAGCGCGACGTCCGCGGAGGCGTGCCGCTCACGCCCCGCGAGTACGCGCACGGGCGGTGAGCCGGCGAGCCCACGATCGAGATCCCATCCCCGGGCGCGCAGCAGGGTGTCGCGGGCAGCCGCCAGCCCGGTGAAGTTGGCCATCGTCGCCCCGGTGGCGAAGCCGACGCCGCTCTCGGCCGGAAGCCCCATGAGCTGGAGGAACCATGCTGCGGCGAGCTCCTCGACCGCGGCGACGGCGGGTGTGACCTTGCGGAGGACCGTGTTCTGGTCCCACGCGCTGACCAGCCAGTCGGCTGCCAGGGCGGCCGGCTGTGAGCCCCCGATCACGAAGCCGTAGAACCTGCCCGAGGGCATCGCCACCAGACCCGGCTCGCACGCGGCGGCCAGCAGGTCCACCACGTCCTCCGCCGAGGTCGACCCCTCCGGCAGGTCCCGCCCGAGGGCGTCGAGCACCTCGTCGGCGTCGGACTGTGGCGAGACCGGTCGGTCGTCCAGGCTCCCGAGCCAGGTGAGCGCGTGCTCGTGTGCGCGCTCGAGCGGGACCTTGAACGGGAGGACGTGCGACGAGTCAGCCATGTGACGAGTCTTGGCCGCCGAGTGGTGGTTGACCATGCCGGTCTAGTGGGGACCAGCCATTAGCCTGATCCGCGTGAGCGGCGTCAACGAGTACGGCCAACCCGTCGGGGAATCGGTCACCTGGACCCCCGGTGAAGCCTTGGTGCCGGTCACGTTGACAGGTCGCACGTGTCGGCTGGAGCCACTGGGGGAGGAGCACGTCGTCGGCCTGTACGCCGCCCTCTGCGTCGACTCGCCGCCGAACATCTGGACCTACATGCCAAGCGGGCCGTTCGCGGACCGCGAGTCGTTCGTGGCGTCGATCGACCGCCTGCACACCATCCCGGCCATGGTCGCGATGGCGATCGTTCTCCCGGACGGTACGCCGGTCGGGATCGCGACCTTCCTGCGCATCGACCACGTCAACGGGACGGCCGAGGTCGGCCACATCAGCTACGGCTCAGCGCTCCAGCGCACCACCGCTGCGACCGAGGCGATGTATCTGATGGCCGCGCACGCGTTCGACGTCGTCGGCGTCCGGCGCTATGAGTGGAAGTGTGACTCCCTCAACGAGGCCTCACGGCGGGCGGCCATTCGTCTCGGGTTCACCTATGAGGGGACGTTCCGCCAGGCAGTCGTCTACAAGGGCCGCAACCGCGACACCGCCTGGTTCGCCATCACCGACGACGAATGGCCACGCATCAAGGCGGGTTTCGAGCGCTGGCTCGACGAGGCGAACTTCGACCACACCGGCCTACAGCGAACGCCGCTCTCGACGCCGGGGGGTTGAACCGGGTCGGCATCTGCGTGTTGTCTGGGCTCGCAAACCCTTGCACAGGTGAGGGCAACTGAGGAGCGGGCATGAGCGAAACGGACACCTCGAACACGGGCACCTCTAACACGGGCACCTCGAACACGGGCACCTCGACAGACAAGGCCGGAGTGTCCGGCCCGCAGATCCTCCGTGAGGGTCTCGACGACTGGCGGCTCGTGCTGAACAAGCTGATCGCGCGCTTCGAGACCGGCGACTTCAACACCGGGACTGCGCTGGTCGAGAAGATCGCCGAGGCTGCCGACGAGGCCAACCATCACCCCGACGTGGATCTTCGCTACCCACACGTGACCGTGTCCTTGATGAGCCACGACGTCGAGAACATCACGCAGCGCGACGTGCGCCTCGCGCGGAGGATCAGTGAGCTCGCCGCCGCGGCCG
>JBDSXU010000456.1:0-3866 GCA_039926005.1 Marmoricola sp. | reverse complement strand
TGGTGGTCTTGCCGTGGGTGCCGGCGACAGCGACCACAAGACGCCCCTGCATCACCGACTCGAGCGCCGCAGATCGCGGCAGCAGGCGCAGTCCGCGCCGAGTCGCCTCGACGACCTCGGGGTTGGTCTCGCGCACCGCGGTCGAGATGACCACCGTGTCGGCTTCCCCGAGGTTCTGCACCGCATGCCCCACGTGACAGGTCGCCCCCAGCGCGCGCAGCGCCTCGAGGGTGCGCGACTCCTTGGCGTCGCTGCCGGTCACGGTGATGCCGCGTGCCAGCATGATCCGCGCAATTCCCGACAGCCCGGCGCCACCGATGCCGACGAAGTGCACGGTGCCCAGCTGGTCCGCGGGCAGCAGTACGTCGGGACTGGGGACCCTCATCGTGCCCCCTTCCGGGATGACCTGCCGGCCTTCGAGCGCGCGGTGAGGATCATCTCCGCCAGCTTGTCGTCGGCGTCGAGCGGGATGATGTGGGAAGCCGCAGCGGACATCGTGGCGAGGCGCACGGTGTCGGTGAGCAGGTCCGGCACGGTGCCGCGCACCCACTCGGGGGTGAGGGCGGCGTCCGCCACGAGCAGACCACCACCGGCGTCCACCACGGGCCGCGCGTTCAGGGCCTGCTCGCCGTTGCCGATGGGCAGCGGGACATAGATCGCCGGGAGGCCGACCCCGGAGACCTCGGTGACGGTGTTGCTGCCGGCGCGGCACAAGACGGCGTCAGCGGCGGCGTAGGCAAGGTCCATGCGGCTGACGAACGCCTCCGTGACGTACGCCGGACCGCCCGACGTGAGCTCCGGATCGGCCTCGCCCGCGGGACCGAGGATGTGCAGCACCTGGACCCCGGCCGCCGCGAAGGCCGGTGCTGCAGCAGCGACGGACAGGTTGAGCCGGCGCGCACCCTGGGATCCTCCCGTCACGAGCAGGGTCGGCCGATCGGCATCGAGGCCGAAGAACTCGCAGGCCTCGGCCCGCAACGCTGCCCGGTCGAGGGTGCTGATCATCCGGCGGATCGGGAGGCCGATGTAGTGCGCGTGGGGCAGGTCGGTGTCGGGGAAGCTCGTGGCGACGTGGGTGGTGAACCGTGCGCCGAGCTTGTTCGCGATGCCGGGCAACGCGTTGCCCTCGTGGACCACCAGGGGCAGCCGGCGCTTGCGCGCGGCGAGATAGGCAGGGACCGAGACGTAGCCGCCGAAGCCGACCACCACGTCGGGCTGGATCCGGTCGATCACCTCGAGCGCGGCCTTCATGGCCCCCCGCAACCGTCCCGGCGTGCGCATCAGGTCGGCGTTGGGTCGACGCGGTAGCGGGACCGGGGGGATGAGCTCGAGGGGGTAGCCGGCCTCCGGGATCACGCGCGTCTCGAGTCCACGCGCGGTCCCCAGAGCGGTGATCACGATCTCGGGGTCACGCCTGCGCAGGGCGTCGGCAGTGGCGAGCAACGGGGACGTGTGGCCGGCGGACCCACCACCGGCCAGCAGGACCCGCCGTGGTGCCAGGGTCTTGACCATCAAGAGCGCCTCGAGCGGGCGCTCCCGGCGGAGATGGCGCCCGGGAAGGCACCGCTCGCCGGGTCCTTGCCTCCGCGACGGCCCTTGCGACAACCCCTGCGCTGACCCCGACGCGAGCGCAGGGCCTGGGCAGCCTCGGGCTCGGCGCGCGCGAAACCGACGAGCAGGCCCAACGCCACCAGGGTCGGCACCAGCGCCGAGCCGCCGTAGGAGACGAGTGGCAACGGGATTCCGATCACGGGCAGCAGGGCGAGCACCATGCCGATGTTGATGATCATCTGGGCCATCAGCCAGATCGTGACCCCGGCGGTCACGTAGCGCACGAACGGGTCGCTGGTGTTGATGGCCAGCCGGATGGCGGCGTACGCGATCGCCCCGAAGAGGGCGAGCACCAGCAGCGTGCCGATCAGGCCGAGCTCCTCACCGAGCACCGCGAAGATGAAGTCGGTGTGCGCCTCGGGCAGGTTGCCCCACTTCTGCTGGCTCGCGGAGAGACCCTTGCCGAAGATGCCGCCGCTGGACATGCCGAGCAGTCCGTGGCCGGCCTGCCAGCCGGCTCCCTGGAAGTCCTTGAACGGGTCGATGAAGCTGGTCAGGCGCGTACGACGCTCGGCGTTCGACGCCGCAAGGTAGAACGCCACCACGCCGACCAGGGAGAAGGCGATGCCGAACAGCCGTGCCGGAACACCGACGACCCACAGCATCCCGAGCAGGATCGCGAACAGCACCAGGGCCGTGCCGAGGTCGTGCTGGAGGACCACGAGCAGCGAGATCATCGCGACCACCGGCGCCACCGGGATCAGTGCGTGCCAGGGGTTGCCGAGGAGCTTCTCCTTCTTCGCGTAGACATCGGAGGACCACAAGATGACCGAGAGCTTGGCGATCTCGGAGGGCTGCACGGTCAGCGGCCCGAGAGCCAGCCAGTTGCGGTTGCCGTTGACAGCGAAGCCGAGGCTGGTCTGGGTCAGCGCGAGCAGGACGACCGCGACCAGCACCGAGGGCCAGGCGAGCAACCGGAGGAACCTGCGGTTCATCCGGCTGGCGAGCCAGGCGAGCGGCAGTCCGATCAGCACCCAGGTGAGCTGCTTGAGGAAGACGAAGTAGCTGCTGTCGTAGACCCGGTAGGAGTAGACGCTGGAGGCGCTGAGCACCATCATCAGCCCGATCGCGAGCAGCATCGTCGCGCCGCCCAGCAGCAGGTAGTAGGACGTCAGCGGACGCTCGGCGGTGCGGCGCACGGCGGCGACGGTGGCAGACAGCCATCCGCCGAGTCCCGGCGCAGCTCCGCTCCGGGCCGGGGTCTGTCTGGTGACGCTCACTCCTGCCTCCCAGATCCCACTTGTCTTGACCCCGACTTCGCCTACTCGGCCCGCCGCATTCTCAGCAGCGCTGCGGCGAAGGCGTCGCCGCGTGCGCCGTAGTTGGCGAACATGTCCATGGAGGCACATCCCGGGGCCAGCAGAACCGTGTCTCCGGGGTGAGCCAACCTCGCCGCTGCTGCGACGACGTGATCCATGGGTCCTTCCCCTGCAGTCTCTCCGCCGGTCACTTCGATCACGGGCACATCGGGCGCGTGTCGCGAAAGCGACTCCCGGATCAGTGGAGCGTCGCGGCCGAGGAGTACGACGCCCCGCAGCCGGTCGCGCACCGAGGTCACCAGATCGTCGAACCGCGCTCCCTTCGCCAGACCACCCGCGATCCACACCACGGGGTCGTAGCCCTGGAGCGAGGCCAGGGCCGCGTGCGGGTTGGTGGCCTTCGAGTCGTCGATCCAGGTCACGTCGTCGACCACCGCGACCTCGGCGATGCGGTGGCCGTCCGGTCGGAAGGCCCTCAGCGCCTGCTGGACAGCCCCGCTCGAGACGCCGTGGGAGCGCGCCAGCGCAGCCGCGGCCAGGGCGTTGGCGACGTAGTGGGGCGCGCTGGTGGCGAGGTCGGAGAGCGTGCACAGCTCGGCTGCCGCGTTCTGGCGGTCCTCGATGAACGCCCGGTCGGCCAGCACGTCGTCGACCACGCCGAGCATCCCAACACCCGGGGTGCCGAGAGTGAACCCGATGGCCCGGGCGCCCTCCTGTACGTCGGCGTCACGGACGAGCCGCTCGGTGACCGGGTCCGAGACGTTGTAGATGCAGGCCCGTTCGACGCCGGAGTAGATCCGACCCTTGTCGGCCGCGTAGGCCTCCATCCCCCCGTCGGGTCCTGGATACCAGTCCAGGTGGTCCTCCGCGACGTTGAGCACCGCAGCCGACTCTGCCTTCATCGAGGAGGTGTAGTGCAGCTGGAAGCTGGAGAGCTCGACGGCCAGGACGTCGTACGGCTCGGGATCCATCACCGCCTCCACGATCGGCAGCCCG
>JBDSXU010000455.1:0-2927 GCA_039926005.1 Marmoricola sp. | reverse complement strand
GACAGCGGTCACCGGACGACGGATGGCGGAGACCATCGCTCGTCGCGGCGGCCTGAGCGTGATCCCGCAGGACGTTCCCCTCGACGTTGTCGCGGAGGTCGTCGACTGGGTCAAGAAGCGCCACCCGCTGTTCGAGACACCGATCACCCTCAGCCCGACGGACACCGTCAGCGATGCGCTCGGTCTGCTGCCGAAGCGGTCCCACCGAGCCGCCGTCGTGCTCGAGGACGGCCGGCCGGTGGGCATCGTGACGGAGGCCGACTGCACCGGCGTGGACCGCTTCACCCAGGTGGGCGACGCGATGACCACGGACATGGTCACGCTCAAGCACACGATGGAGCCGCGAGAGGCCTTCGACGTACTCGCCTCCTCCCGCTTCCGGCTCGCCCCGGCCGTGGACGACGACGGCGCGCTGGTCGGGATCCTCACCCGCACCGGCGCCCTGCGCTCCACGATCTACAAGCCTGCCCTCGACCGGCACGGCCGCCTGCGGGTCGCTGCCGCGCTCGGCGTCAACGGTGACGTGGCCGGCAGGGCCGAACGTCTGCTCGCAATGGGGGTCGACTGCCTCGTCGTCGACACCGCTCACGGCCACCAGGAGCGGATGCTCGAGGCCCTGGGTGCGGTGCGCTCCCTCGACCCCGGGGTCCCGGTGGTCGCCGGCAACGTCGTCGGCGCGGCCGGTGTGCACGACCTCGTCGAGGCCGGAGCAGACATCATCAAGGTGGGCGTGGGCCCAGGTGCCATGTGCACGACCCGGATGATGACGGGCGTCGGTCGGCCGCAGTTCAGCGCGATCGTCGAGTGCGTCGAGGCTGCTCGTCGGCACGGGAAGCACGTGTGGGCCGACGGGGGAGTCCGCCACCCGCGCGACGTCGCTCTCGCCCTGGCCGCCGGAGCTTCCCAGGTGATGATCGGCTCCTGGTTCGCCGGCACCCACGAGTCGCCCGGCGACCTGCACGTCGGGCCGGACGGCCGCCCCTACAAGGAGAGCTTCGGGATGGCCTCGGCTCGCGCGGTCGCCAACCGGACGTCGACCGACAGCGTGTTCGACCGGGCTCGCAAGGCGCTCTACGAGGAGGGCATCTCCACCTCGCGGATGTTCCTGGACCCCGAACGGCCAGGGGTCGAGGACCTCATCGACGAGATCTGTTCGGGCGTCCGCTCGGCCTGCACCTACGCCGGGGCGCACGACCTCGACGAGTTCGCCGCGCGTGCTGTCATCGGCGTGCAGTCGGCAGCGGGATTCGCCGAGGGCAGGCCGCTTCCCGGGGGTTGGTGAGAGCTCCACTCCGCGGCGGCCCGATTACTCGAACGGGCCGACGGCTTGCTAGGGTTACCGCGCTCGTCCGGGTGGCGGAATAGGTAGACGCGCTAGCTTGAGGTGCTAGTCCCCGTATTAGGGGGTGGGGGTTCAAGTCCCCCCTCGGACACTGAAGGACCAGGTCTCTGACCTGCACGTATGTACAAGTGTCAAGGTCTCAGGACCCTCCCGGGCTGTCGGTGTGCGCCGGGGAGGCGGGGCAGGGCGGAAAGGTCTTACAGGGCTGCGCGCGCCAGCCCGCCGACACCCACACGTCAGTCCGCATCGTCCCCGAGGGGAGCTCCGGCCGGACCCTCGTGCCGCAGCACCCGGAGCGCGTAGAGAACGAGGGCGACAGCGGCGGTCATGCCCAACAGCAGGGACAGGTTGGCCGCGTAGTCGCGCAGCAGGATCGCTTTGGACGCTGGCTGGGTTCCCTGCCGCCCGATGAGGGGAATGGCGACGACCGTGATCAGCGCACCGACGAGGAGCGCGCCCTGCAGGTAGCGACGAGCGCGGGGTGGCACGCCGGTCAGTGCGACGCCGGTGCCGACGATGATTGGCGCGATCAGTCCGTCATGGAGCGCGACGGCAGCGGCCAGCCACACCACGAGAACGAATAGGTCACTCGGGTCGAGCTCCGTGACCAGCCGGAAGACACCGAAGCTGAGGAGCAGCCCGCCTGCCAACCCCAGCGCGATGCGGTACTTGCGCACTCAGATCACCTCCATCCGGCGTAGCCACTTGGTGTTGAGGACTCCGGGTCGGTTGGGGGCGATCAACCGCAACGGGTATCCGTGGTCGAGATCGAGCCGTTCGCCATTGAGGTGGGTGGCGAGCAGGGCCGCACTGACCTGAGGCCCGAGTAGCATGCTGTGGTTGTAGGGGCCGTTGGGCTGAAGCGAGAGGACCCTGACCCCCGAAGAAGCATCGCCACCGGCGCGGTGGACGAGGTCGATGACCGCGATGCCCTGCCAATGCGCACCGACACTCCATCCCTCGACGCAGCTCAGCGGGAAGTGCCGCGTCACCGCCCTCATCGACGCGAGGTCCGCCAGCGTCAGGGTGAAGGGCTTGGGGCCCATCACCTCGAGGCGCCAGTCATCCGCCCTGGCCAGCGTGAGAACGCGCGCCGACCTGGCGGTCTTGTTCACGGGGACACCCTGCGGACCCTTCGAGGCCTGTCTGGTCGAGAGCAACCCGATCCGCGACAGCGGCGTGACGGTCTGGCCGACCGTGGTGAGCACCACCGCTGCGATCCCGGAGCCCGCGGCGACGAACAGACCTCGCCGATCCATCGCCGGCATCGCCGGCGGGGCAACCGTTCCGGCGTTGCTGTGCGCCAGCGGGTTCTCGTTCCAGGGAACCTCGGTCAGTACGTCGGCATCGGCGAGCCTCGCCTGGAGCCCGTACTTGATGTCCGGCAACTTCATCGCGACATGCAGGAGGATGGAACCGATCAGCACGTAGCCCAGGTAGCGGTGGGTTGAGGGGAAGGACCACGGCCAGGGGTACCAGTTCAGGGTGTTGAGGAACCCGGTCGTGAGCTGGACCAGTGCCGAGGAGACGAGAACATACACCGAGAGGCGCTCGAACGCTTGCCTGACCGAGCGGACGGGCGGCC
>JBDSXU010000454.1:0-4782 GCA_039926005.1 Marmoricola sp. | reverse complement strand
ACCAGCAGTCGCAGCTCGGGGGTGGAGCCCTCGGGGACGAACGGCAAGTCGACGGGGACGTCACTGGCGGACCGGGCGACCAGCTCCGACTTGACGATCTTGTCCTCGAGCGACTGGTAGCTCATGACCACGATCCGGCCCCCGACGGCGAGTGCGTCGATCGCGGCCGGGATGGCGCGGCGCAGCACACCGAGCTCGTCGTTGACCTCGATCCGCAGCGCCTGGAAGGTGCGCTTGGCCGGGTGTCCGCCCGTACGCCGGGCCGGGGCGGGGATGGTGTCGCGCAGCAGCTCGACCAGCCGCGCTGAGTCGGTGAACGGCTCCGTCTCGCGGGCCTTGACGATGGCGCGGGCGATCTGACGGGAAAACTTCTCCTCCCCGTAGGAGCGCAGGATCCGGGCCAGCTCGGCCGTCGGGTAGGTGTTCAGCACGTCGGCCGCGGTGGGGCCCTCACTGTCGTCCATCCGCATGTCGAGCGGCGCGTCCTCGGCGTAGGCGAAACCACGCTCGCGGACGTCGAGCTGCATGGAGGAGACCCCGAGGTCGAAGAGGATGCCGTCCGCGGCAGGGATCCCGAGCTCGTCGAGGACCTCGGGGATCTCGTCGTAGACCGCGTGCACCAGGGTGGTCCGGCCCGCGAAGGGAGCGAGCCGCGCGCCAGCCAGCTCGAGGGCGTGGTGGTCGCGGTCGACGCCGACGACGTGGGCCTCGGGACACCGGTCGAGCACCGCCTCGCTGTGCCCGCCCAGACCCAGCGTGGCATCGAGGAAGACAGCCCCGGGACGCTCCAGCGCGGGCGCGACCAACGTGACGACCCGGTCCAGAAGGACCGGGACGTGGGTGGGAGTGGTCATCGGCGGACGCCTAGTTCCCCAGCCGGACCAGGACGAGGAGGAGGAGCGCCACCCCGCAGGAGGCGGCCGCCGAGAAGATCATCACGGCGAGCGTGTCGCGCACCTCGTGCCGGACCCGCCGCGCGGGTGGGACGGTGCTGCCGCTCATCGGTTCGACCCCTCGAGTTGCCGTGCTGTCAGAAGGTGCTGCTGTCTTGTGCTGAGGGTGATCGCAGGGCCAGGTTCTCCGTCCGCTCAGCTCCCGGTGGAGGAAAAGCGACTCATCTGACACCGGGGAAGGTGCGTCAGAGGAACCGTGGGAGGAGCGGACGCGAGCCTCGCCCTGCGATCACCGTTGTTGAGTTGTCTCGTGCGTGGAGCCGTTCAGAACCCGGGGAAGATCTCGTCCTGGAGATTTGCGAAGGCCTGTTCCTGATCGGTCGTGTAGGCGCTCCACGAGCGTGGCTCCCAGATCTCGATCCGGTCGTAGACGCCGATGACCACGGCATCGCGGTCGAGTCCGGCGTACTGCCGCAGCTCGGGGGTGATGGTGACGCGCCCCTGCTTGTCGGGAACCTGCTCAGAGGCCAGCGCGAAAAGCATCCGGCCGTAGGCCCGCATCCTCGCGTCGGTCTGGGAGGCGTTCCTGAACTTCTCGCTGAAGACGTGGAAGTCGGTCTGCGTGCGGATGTCGAGGGCGTGTTCCTGGCCTCTGGTGATCACCAGGCCCTCCTTCATCTCGTCGCGGAACTTCGCCGGCAGGAAGAGGCGGCCCTTCTCGTCGAGCTTGGGGGTGTAGGTGCCGGAGAACATCTGCTGCTCCCCTCACCTTCGCCCTGCTGACCCAGAGGCGTGCCGCTCCCTCCACTTCGCACCACTTTACTCCACATTCCTCCACGGTCAACCACATCGGGACCACATCCCTCCCCTTTTCGCCACGATCTGCTCCCCGCGCTCCGCACTCGCGCCGGCCGGTGGTCGCACTCGTCGACCGGATCGAGACCACCTCTAACCAGTGCGCGCGGGGCCACCGTGTGGTGCGATGGGCTTCACTTGACCGGAGGTGCCCCGTTCCCGTGGTCCGCGATCGGTGGACGCGCTCGGTGGGGCGACGTGGTGGGAGAAGCGGGGCCAGAGGTGGGCGAGACAGGGAGCCGAGCGTCGAACGGTCCTTCGAACAGTGCCGACGTCGACGAGGTGCGTGCCGTCGCGGAGCGGATCCAGGGCAACATCGCGCGGGTCATCGAGGGCAAGCCAGAGATCGCCAGGTCGGCACTCGTTGTGCTGCTCGCAGGTGGCCACCTGCTCATCGAGGACGGGCCCGGCGTGGGCAAGACGATGCTGAGCAAGGCGCTCGCGCGGTCCATCGACTGCACCGTGCGGCGGATCCAATTCACCCCGGACCTGTTGCCCTCCGACGTCACCGGGGTGTCGGTCTTCAACCAGGACACCCGCCAGTTCGAGTTCCGTCCCGGCGGGATCTTCGCCAACGTAGTCGTCGGTGACGAGATCAACCGGGCCAGCCCCAAGACCCAGTCGGCCATGCTCGAGTGCATGGAGGAGGCCCAGGTCACCGTCGACGGGACGACCTACCTGCTGGAGTCCCCGTTCATGGTGATCGCCACCCAGAACCCGATCGAGATGGAAGGCACCTATGCGCTTCCCGAGGCGCAGCGCGACCGGTTCATGGTGCGGCTCTCGATGGGCTATCCCGTGGAGTCCGCCGAGATCGCGATGCTCTCGGCCCGGGACGGGACCAGCCCCCTCGAGGAGCTCGAGCCGGTCACGGACGCCGCCGAGGTGCGCAAGCTCATCGAGGTGACGGACAGCGTCTACGTCTCGCCGGTCGTCCAGCAGTACGCCGTCGCACTCATCACCGCGACCCGCCGCTCCCCCGATCTCCGGCTCGGCGCCTCACCCCGGGCGACTCTGCACCTCGTCCGCGCATCGAAGGCCTGGGCCGCCATGCAGGGTCGCGAGTACGTGCTCCCGGACGACGTGAAGGACCTGGCGCCAGAGGTCCTCCCCCACCGGTTGCTGCCCACGATGGAGGCCACGATGAGCGGGCGTCGTACGACCGAGGTCGTGCAGCGAGTGCTCGCCCAGGTGCCCGTCCCGCCGCCGGGTCCCGCCCGGTCCTGACGAGCGAGTGGGGGTGATCGCGTGCGCGACCTGACCGTGCGGGCGCGTTGCTTCCTCGCCGCCGGCGCCGCAGCGATCGTCAGCGGGATCCAGATCGGTGAACGGGACTTCGTGCGTATCGGTCTGCTCGCCGCGCTCGTGCCCCTTCTCTCGTGGCTGCTGCTGCGCCGCACCGAGCACGAGGTGTGGATACGCCGCAACGTGAGCAACCTCCAGGTGGAGGCCGGTGAGACCGCCCACGTCGAGGTGCAGGTCGGCAACTCGGGTGGGCGCACCGGGCTGCTGTTGCTGGAGGAGGAGCTCCCACCGGTCCTCGGTGAGCACGTCCGGTTCGTCGTCGATCCGCTGGCTCCCGGAGCGGAGGCCACCTTGCGCTATCGGGTGCCGACCGAGACCCGGGGGCGCTACCCACTGGGCCCGATGCACGTGCGGGTGGCCGACGCCATCGGGATGGTCGCCCTCGACCTGACCCTTCCCACGACCGCCTCGATCCTGGTGACCCCGCGCACCGAGACATTGCCACGGATCCCCTTGACCGGCCGCTGGGCGGGAGCCGGCGACAACCGCACCCGCGACCTGCTGGGTGGGGGCAGCCCGGACGTGACCACGCGGGAGTACCGGCTCGGCGACGACCTGCGGCGGATCCACTGGCCGACCAGTGCCCGTTCCGACCAGCTGATGGTGCGACGCGAGGAGCAGGAGTGGCAGTCCCGCTGCACGCTCCTGATCGACAACCGACGCATCTCCCACCGCGGTCACGGCCCGGCCTCGTCGCTGGAGACAGCCGTGAGCGCTGCCGCCTCCATCATCCGCAACCTGGTCGCCGAGGACTTCGAGGTGCGGCTGGTCAGCGCCACCGGCCAGTCCTCTTCCCACGGATGGCACCAGGGCGCCCGGGGAGCCACGCTTCCCGAACAGCTCGAGCGGCTGGCCCTGATGGGGATGACCCGCAACGAGCAGCTGTCCACCGACTGGGTCGACGAGTCACAGCACGGCGGCATGCTGCTCGCCGTACTCGGCCACCTGGTCGACGCCGACCGCGCGTTCCTCGCCGGGCTGGCCAACGCCGGCGACTCGGCGTACGCCGTGGTCCTGGACGTGGCGAGCTGGGACCGTTCCAGTCGGACTGACCCCCCGGCCACCACGGCGCTGCGCAGCGGCGGGTGGAAGGCGACCACGCTGGACCGGGGCGGCTCGCTGGCCGCCTCCTGGCAGGAGCTGGCCCGATGACTCGCTCCGGCCAGGGGTGGAGCCCCGGTCCTCCCCTGCTGGCCCTCGCCACGGGATGGGTGGCGCTGTTCGCCTGGAGCGGGATGGTCTACCGCCCGCTGGGGTTCCTGCTCGCGACCCTGGTGGTGGCTCTGGCGATGGCTCTCGCCGGGAGCGGTCTGCGTGTGTTGCGGGTGCCGACGTACGGCGTGGCCGCCGTGCAGCTGCTGATCGCAATGCTTTCGCTCAACATCGACTTCGCGGCGAAACAGTCGCTGCTCGGTGTGATCCCGACGGAACGTTCGGTGCGGCAGGTCGTCCACGTCATCAACAACGGTGCCGCCACCCTGAACCACTACTCGGCTCCCGTGGAGGTCAACCCGACCGATACGGGAGCAATGCTGATGGCCTGTGGTCTGGCGGTCCTCCTGTCGATCGACGTCCTGGCGATGGGCCTGCAGCGGCCGTCACTGATCGCGCTGCCACTGCTCGTCACGCTCAGCGTCCCGGTGAGCATCCTGCGCGACGCGTTGGCCCTGCCGGTCTTCGTCGGTACCGCGCTGCTGTTCCTCCGGCTGCTCGCCACCGAGCACCTGGA
>JBDSXU010000453.1:0-3262 GCA_039926005.1 Marmoricola sp. | reverse complement strand
CACCCGCGATGACGATTGGGCCGGCCGGGAGTCGGTCTCGTTGCGGGAGCTGGTGGAGCGACGGCTCCTGGTCCTCGGGCATGAGCAGCACGCCCGGGTGGCGCTCGACCATGCGCTCGCCGGGGAGGGACTGTCATTGGCGTCGGTCATCGAGTTCGGCACGCCTGAGGTCGTCCAGGCCGTGGCTGCAGCAGGCAGGGGCGTCGCCGTGGTCTCCGACGATCCGCGCTTCGACCTGGTGCCCGTCGCGCTGGGGAACTCAGCCAACCGGGTGGTGATCAACCTGCATGCGGCCTGGATCCCCGGGCACCACGCCGCCGAGACCGTGCGCGGGCTCACGCGTCGGTTGCAGGTGTTCTGCCGCGAGCGCTACTCCGTCGCTCCGCAGTGAGCCCGGACGCCGCCCTTGGTTGCGACACCGTCCAGGAAACCGTCAACGAGTCGGTGCGCCCGCAACCTGGCCTCCGGTTCGCGCTCCAGCGTCGAGCTCACCAAGGTGTCCGGGTCGAACCCGCCTGCGCGCACCTCCTCGTCGCCGCCGACGGCGAGCCAGCCCGCGAGCATGGTGCTGGTGAGCTCCGGGTGGAACTGAACGCCGAGGTTGCGCCGGAGGACGAACGCCTGCGACGCGGCGTCGTTGCGCGCCACCTCCCGGGCTCCGGGTGGGAGCTGCCAGCGGTCGTAGTGCCACTGGAACCAGGGACCGGGGGGCACCAGTGCCTCGTCGTCACTGTGCACGTCGTACCAGCCGATCTCCGGTGTCGTGGAACCGTGAACCGCCCCGCCCAGGGCTGACGCGAGCAGCTGTCCGCCGAAGCAGATGCCCATCACCGGCACACCTGCCTCATCTGCCCGCCGAAGCTGTTCGATCTCAGGGAGCACCCAGCTGCCGATGAGCTCGTGGTCGTAGGTGGACCACGGGGCACCCATCGGCACGACGGCGTCGTAGTCGGTGAAGTCGGGAAACTCCGTCTGCACCCCGGGCGCCAGGAAAGACGCCTCGGAAACCACC
Organism: Marmoricola sp.; assembly: GCA_039926005.1. Classification (GTDB taxonomy): domain Bacteria; phylum Actinomycetota; class Actinomycetes; order Propionibacteriales; family Nocardioidaceae; genus Marmoricola. The sequence continues at coordinate 2,250 of JBDSXU010000453.1, read as the reverse complement.
TGGTGCATCGTCAGGTCGTAGCCGCGCTCGACGAATCGCTCCGCGATCGGGCCGAGCGGGGAGGTGTGGTCGTGCTGGATCACCAGGAGCTTCATGAGCCGATGGTAACTCGTTTGGAACCAAACGACACAGTCACTTCACCGCCGACACCTTTCCGGGATCAACGCCCGGGACGGGCTCGCCGCTGTAGGCACCCAGCAGCGACCCGGCGAGGTGGCGCGCCCGGATGCCCAGCCGATAGGTGGCCTCGTCACCACTGCTCGTCTGCAGGCGGCCCTTGGTGACGATGACACCCAGGTCCGCGCCCTTCCAGCGATAGTCCCCCGGGCCGTAGATGCGCAGGAAGAAGCACTCCTCCTCGGAGTGGAGCTGGTGCCAGTCCAGGGCCGCCCGGCGAAAGGTCAAGGTGCCGTCGTCGTTGAGCAGGTAGGTGCCCGTTGCCGGGGCCTCGACGATCTGCTCGACGGTGTCCTCGACGTGCTTGACGACCATCTGGCTCCACAGGTCCGCAGAGGCCAGCCGGTCCCAGCGGTCGTTGACATCGTCGACGTCGAGGTCGAACTCGACTCCCATGAACTCCAGCAGGTGGAACAGGAACAGCGGCACGTCAGCGTAGGCGCCGGCGGTCACGTTCGTGATCGCAGAGGCCCCACTGATCCGCGGGTTCAGCTCGCCAAGGTAGACCTCGCCTCGATCCAGGTCGACGAGCAGATCCAGCTCGAAGAACCCGCGGTAGCCCTCCTCGGAGAGCCGGTCGCCAAGGCGGCGTACGAGGTCGACGGAGCGTGAGCGCAGCTCGCCGGAGAGCACCTCGGGGAACATCTCGTTGCCGCACCAGCCACCGGCGTACGGCGTCAGCTCGGGGTAGCCGGTGAGCTCGCTCATGAAGGGTCCGACCACGGTCCCGCGTCGGGTGATCACGGCCTCGACGGCGATCGACCGGTGTCGGATGCGGCGCATCACCTTGACTTCCTCGCCGACGATCTCCTCACGGTGGCGCATCCAGTCGGACTCCGAGGAGATGAAGAAGGTGGTCTTGCCCGAGTCGCCGTACGGCGTCTGGACGACGAGCTCCTTGCCCAGACCGCCGGTTTCCGCGACGGCGCTGAGCTCCTCCCAGTCCTGCACCCGGGTCAGCACGTTCGGCACACTGGGTACGCCAGCCTGGTTGCCGAGCTCGGTGGTGACGATCTTGGAGTCCAGCCGCTCGCGGAGAGCCGCGGGAGGCAGGATCAGGTCGTAGCCCAGCTCCTCGCAGATGCGCTCGGTCTCCTCGTCGAAGAAGACCATCACCACCTTTGGTCGCACCCCGTCGGCACGCCGGCGCGACATGAACGCGCGCACCTCCGGGTTGGTGAGCAGCCAGTTGTTGATCTCCTCGCCGCTGTCGAACTCGACGTAGGGCTTGTGCCGCGGCGAGAACAGGCGAGGGTGGGCGCCCTCCCACGCGTCGTAGTAGCTGATGTAGGTGAAGTGCCGCACCCAGCGGTCGAGCCCGAGAAGGTTGAAGGGAGTCGCCCCGACGAAGTAGACCGGCGTGTCGTTCGTCCGGAAGAAGTGGCGAATCTCGGAGATGCCGCCGATCGCCCTCGGCGTCGCGCTGTCGCTGTCGACCATTTTCGTTCCTGCGCTCTCGGGGACGTTGCTTGCCCCCGCCGACTGTTCGTTAGGGTACAAACGATAAGGCGCGACGCCGACCTTCGTAAGCCCGCGTGAATCATCGACGTCGCATCGGGAACACTAGTCCCTGGCGACCCTTCGCCACGATGAGGAGGCGCACCGGTGCCGCACGACGAGCTGGTTCCAGGACGCTCCGACATCACGCTGGAGGGGTGGCAGACCGACCCGCAGCTTCGCTGGTCCCTCCAGCACGTCGCGGAGATGTTCCCCTGCGCCGAGATAGCGCCGGCAGCCACGCCCACCCCGCTTCCGGCCCACCCCGTCGAACTGGAAACGCTCCCCCTCATCGTTCCCCTCACCGGCGTGCACCACAGCGTCGCCGAGGTGATGGCGGCCTGCGACACCGACGCGTGGGCGGTGCTGCACGGCGGCCACTTGGTGATCGAGCGCTACGAACGCGGCATGACTCCGCCGAGCCCGCACCTGCTGATGTCTGTCAGCAAGTCGGTCATCGGCGTGGTGGCCGGCGCGCTCGTCGACCGCGGGGCGCTCGAGGTCGACCGGCCCGTCACCCACTACGTCCCGGCGCTGATCGACACGGGGTACGACGGAGCCACCGTCCGGCATCTC
>JBDSXU010000452.1:0-5427 GCA_039926005.1 Marmoricola sp. | reverse complement strand
ATTCGGACGGTCCACAGCGGTCCCAAGGCGTCGGTTTGCATGTAACTATCTCGAAGCTAAGGCCCAGCTCACGTGCGCACCAGGAAGGGCGCCTCACCGGTGCGGACGAGGTGTACGTCGAGGGGTTCCTCGCGCGGACGCCATCCCGGCGGCGGCGTGAGGGTCCAGAGCGTCTGGTCCGCAGGCAGGAACCGAGCCCGGGCGCAAGCTGCCTGCATCCGTCGGACGACCCGGTCCCGGTCGGGAAGGTCTCCTTCGACCACCGTGAAGTACTCGAGCCCGTGGTCGCGGAAGCGCTGCTCACGAGTGATGTCCGACCGACGCCGGTCACGGGCCTTGTGGTCGGCGCCGTCGTACTCTCCGATGGTCCCTGAGACAGGATCAAGCAGGTCCGGATAGCCGAGCAACTTTCCGCGCCTGTCGAAGACGGGAACGTTGCACAGCGGCGGATCAAGTCCGGCGTCGAGCACCCAGACGAGGTACATGCGGGATTCCTGAGGCGACCGGCTGTGGTCCGAGGCCAGCGCCACGACTTCGCGGACGAAGGGGACTCCGGTCCAGGCCGGGCGCAACTCGACGTACTGCGTGAAGAGCTTCACCGAGATGACTCGCGCTGCTGCCGCCATGTCGAGAACCACGACGGCCTCGCGCAGGGAGCTCATGAAACGCAGCTCGTCGAAGAGCGCACGCTGCACGGTCGTGATCCAGATCCCGCGTCTGTACAACCTTTCGGTCTGGGCCACCTGAGCGTTGCCGATGGCGACGCGCGGATCCGGTTGCAGAGGGTGCCGCCCGACCACGAGCGGGACAGGTCGCGGTGCCCCTCCATGCGCCGCGCGTCCGTCGCAGTAGCGCACTCCGTGCCACCGAAGAGCTGCCCATCCGGTGACTGCGCCTAGGGAGCGGATGCGCTGACCTTGCTCGAGGATTCGTTGCTCGACGATTCCTTCGTCGACGTCACTCGGGACGTGCAGCCCCCACGAGGTCTGTCGAAAGTGAGGGCCAGCTGCCTGGGCCTTCGTGGGTCCTCGCACGCCTGTGGGGTCCACCCGAACAGGTGTCACCAGGTTGTCGGGGATGGCGCATCGTGGGTTCCACTGATCGTCGGACATGGGCAAACCGTCCGGCTCCCCCGCTCTGGAGGCGACCGGTCGTCACGGCTGCTGTGGAGGAGCGATACGGACGCCGGCTTGTGGGCGGCAGCTGGTCGCGACGATCCGGATAGTTACATGCAGTTGGACGGCCGGAGACCCATCCGGACCGTCCAGTTGCATGGAACTATCCGATTTCAACGGCCCTCCACCCCGGCTCGGCTGAGAAGCGCGAGATGAGAGACGGAGCTGAGAAGCGGGTCAGTCCTCCTGGTTGGTCGGACATTCGGGGTTGGGGCAGTAGTCCACAGCTGCCATCTCCCCCGGGTTGAGCTCCGCGCGGTTCTGGTTGGTCTCGTCGAAGTCAATGACCGCATGCTGGAGTGTCGTGCCGCACTCGGGGCAGGTCGTCGGCCAGTCCTTCTCGTCCACGGTTGGTTGGTCCACGTCGTCCACTCTAGGACCAGCGGTTTCCGGGAGGATCAGCCGAGGACCGGCCGACCCGGCGGCAGTCCCTTGCCGCCGGTCTCCTGGCTCATCGCCCCGACGAAGAGGTAGACCCCACCGCGACGAACGAGAACACGAAGCTCCCACGCGCGCCCCGTCCGAACGGAGGGGGGTCTGAGCCGTCCTGTGGTGAGACTGTGATAATGGCGTGCCCTCGCGCCATTTCACAGACCACCCCTACGCCGAGAACGGCGCGGCCTCGGCCTCGGTCTGTGCGAGCAGGTGCTGGTGGAACTCCCGCTCGAGGTGCTTCATCCAGATCTCCGGGTCGCTGCGGAGGACCCGCTCCTCGCTGAGTACGACGACCCACCAGCCTGCTCCCTGGAGGGCGACGAGGTCGTCGGCTGTGACCTGGCCCGCGAGCACCGCGCCGAACTGGCGGTGCTCGACGCCCAGGCTGAGCCGGACCAGCCGGCCCGAGGCGCACACCGGCATGCCCGGGATCGCCGTCGGGAGCCGGGCCTGGTGCCAGCGCAACCGCAGGGATGACTCGGCCAGACCGGTGGACCGCGCGTCGAGCTGCACCGCGAGGGTGCGCAGCTGGCCGACCCCACGATGCCCAGCGAGTCGCGGGATCTCGGCGAGGAGCTGCACATGGGTGAACCAGCCCGCAGCGAGCAGTCGGTCCATCGTCCCGATCGCCAGGTCCGGTGGCAGCAGCCGGCCGAGGTCGAGGGCGGTCCGTAGCGGTGTGGTCAGTCGCAGTCCCTCGATCCGGTCGACGTCGTGTCCGGTGAGCTGCCTGCCGCTGCCGAGCGCACCGCGAGCCGAGCGTCCGGGTTTCAGGAACTCCAGCGGACGGGGTTCGCCGGGCGGGAGACCCGTGACGTCGACGCCGTGCACCCACGCTGCGGTCCGGTCGACCGCGATCGAGTCGCGCCCGAGCACGAGCGCCACTGCCGCCGCACGCACGGCGACGGTGTCGGGAGCGGTGCTGGCGGCGTACGCCCCACGCAGGAGTCGCCTGACGGTCCCGTCACGCAGCATCCGTTGCAGGGCCGTGCGATCGAGGTCGACGGCCCGCGCCATCACCCGGGTGAAGGGCAGGTCGAGGGGAAGCAGCGCGTGCAACGGGTGCAGTGGGATGGTCTCGTCCATCTGCACAGGGTGATCTGGACCAGCGGCTGCGTCGAACGGCTGTCCACAGGCCAGGGCTCAGCCTGTGTGGAACCATCTCTTGCGTGACCAGACCGATGGCTCCCTTCGCCTGCCTTTTCCTGCTTCTGGGCCTGGTCGCCGGGTGCGGAGAGGCAGACGACACGTCTGCCGAGCCCAGGGAACCCGCCACTGTGACAGTGAGCGCAGACTCCCCCACCTCGGCGTCCGAGCCGCCCCCGAAGACGCGAGCCGCGGCGCCGAAGCCTGCTCCCGTCGATCTCAGCCGCTACGACCTGCCCGGCTTCACGACGCCCAGCGGCAACATCGGCTGCCAGTTCGACAACAACGACGGCGCGCACGTGCGCTGCGACCGGTTGGCGATGGACAGCGTGCCGTCCGGAAAGCCTGCTGACTGCGACTTCGACTGGGGTCACTCCGTCGAGCTGTCCGTGGGTGATCGTGGCGCCCTGGCCTGCACCAGCGACAGCGTGATGGGCCAGCAGGGCGAGACCGACGGCACTCGCGCCCTGCCGTACGACGACTCGGTGCGCTACCGAGGCATCGTCTGCACGAGTACGACGAAGGGCCTGCGCTGCCGCACCAGCGGCGGCCACGGCTTCCTGATCTCGAGGGCCACCATCCGGGTCCGCTGACCTACCAGGGAATGACGGCCAGCTCGCGAGGGTGGCACGAGCACAGCTCGACCACCGGCGCTGCCTGGCTGCTCGCGGTCAGCGCCTGCCGCAGCGGTGGCGCCATCAGCCGCACCAGCTCATCGATCTCCAGCGAGGCGACCGGCTCGACCTTCAACACGTAGCGGATCATCGCCAGGCCGATCAGCTGCGAGCTCACCAGCTCCAACCTCACCGCTGAGGACTTCACCCCCATCGACCTGGCGACGGGGTTGAGCACCACCCGATTCACCAGCGCGTAGAAGGCGCGACCCGCGCGGGCGTTGCTGACGCTCCCGCGCACCAGAGCCAGCGCTCGTTGCTGGGTCCGCGGGCTCTCGCACAGCAGCAGGAAACGCCGCAGCAGCCGCTCGGTGAAGTCACTGGAAACGCTGTCGGCGCTCATGGTGCCAGCGTGGCAGAGAGCTACTCGGGTCGCGTGCTGGAAACGCTGCCGCCGCTCATGGTGCCGGCGTGGCAGCGAGCTACTCGGGTCGCGTGTAAGCGCCGCGATGGAAGAGCAAGGCTGTTTCCGCATCCGAGGTCTCGGCGCTGCCGTCACCCACATCGAGCTCCTGCACGCGCCCGACCACGATGTAGTGGTCGCCGGCCTCGTGCACCCGGTCGATCGTGCAGTCGACGTACCCGAGGACCCCGTCGATCAGCGGCGCTCCGGTCGAGGCCGCCTTCCAGCCGACCCCGTGGAACTTCTCCGAGCCCTTGCTCGCCATCCCGTTGGAGATGTGCTGCTGTCCCGCTGAGAGGAAGTTGACGCAGAAGAAGCCGGCCTGGCGCATCAACGGCCAGGCGCGCGAGGTCTTCGCCGGGCAGAACATCACCAGGGGCGGATCCAGGGAGACGCTGGAGAACGACTGACAGGTCATCCCCACGGGCTCGTCGCCGGACATGGAGGTCACGACGGTGACACCGGTGGCGAACATGCCGAGTACGTCGCGGAACCGGCGGGCGTCCTCGGCAGCCTGCGGGTCGTCGATCGGAATCGGGGTGTGCTCCCCGAGACGAAGCTCGAAGTCGAAGCCGGTGCCGAGGAAGGAGTCGATCAGCTCACGGCTCGGCCAGGTCTCGCGAGCGTCCGGGCGCATTCCCTCGGGAACCTCAGGAGAGGGTCCTGATGGGGAAGCCATGGGTGCAGTCATACCAGTGATCCCTCGCGCCGGGTTCACTGACCGCCGAAGGCGTGACCCCAGTAGGAGACAGCCGTGCTTTCCCGTGCCACCCAACGCTTGTCGTCCACCATCAGCCCCTCGGTGCCGAACTCCACGTCGAAGCCGGCGGGTGACTTCACGTAGAACGAGACCATCTGGTCGTTCATGTGGCGCCCCAGGGTGGCTGAGAGGGCGACGCCGTGCTTGCGTACGCGCTCGAGCGCTCTACCGACGTCGTCGAGCTTCTCCACCTCCAGCATGATGTGCACGCACTTGCTGGCGTTGGGCCCCTGATCTGCCTGGGGGAGGAACGCAAGGCTGTGGTGCCGCGGGTTGACGCCGAGGAAGCGCAGCCAGACCTTGGAGCCCGCCTCCTTGCCGACGAACTCGCCCGGCATGCTCGTCGAGTCGCGCAGCCGGAAGCCGAGCGCGTCGGTGTAGAACCTCAGCGCCTCTACGTCGTCGCTCACCGGGATGACCACGTGGCCCATCCCCTGCTCGCCGGTGACGAAGCTGGCGGCGTACGGCGTGACCACGGGCCGCGACTCACAGGTGATCCGGTGGAACAGCTCGAAGACGTTGTCGAAGGGATCTGTGAGCCTCACCAGCTCCTGGACTCGGCGCTCGGCCAGCTCCTCGGCCGTCCCCTCCTCGAGGTAGATGCCCTCCTTCGAAAGGTGCTCGCCTGCCGCCTGTAGGGCCGGGTGGTCGGCGAGCTCACAGCCGATGCAGGAGAGCTGGTCGACCTCTGCGGGGAAGACCACCAACCGAGCGGACACCTCGTCGATGCGGTAGTAGAGGTTGTCGGGGTCAGGCCCACGCCCCTCGGCGAGGCCGAGGACCTTGCTGGCGAAGTGCTTCCACTGCGCGAGATCGGTGCTGGCGACCCGGGCG
>JBDSXU010000451.1:0-9892 GCA_039926005.1 Marmoricola sp. | reverse complement strand
TGCCGTGGATCACGCTGGCGATGATCTCGGTGGCGATCTACTCGCGACTCACCCGTGGGTCGATGCTGGAGGTGCTGGGGGAGGACTACATCAAGACAGCGCGCTCGAAGGGGATCTCCGAGCGACGTGTGACCTACCGGCACGCCCTGCGCAGCGCGCTCACGCCCGTGGTCACCCAGTTCGGCATCGACGTCGCCACCCTGGTCGGTTCAGCCGTGATCACCGAGACCGTCTTCAGTTTGCCCGGGATCGGCTATCAGACGCTCAGGGCGATCCGCAACCAGGATCTGCCGCTGATCCTGGGCGTGGTGCTGGTGGCCTCTGTGGCGGTCGTGGTGGCCAACATCCTCGTCGACCTTCTCTACTCGGTGCTCGACCCGCGGGTCCGGCTGGCCTGACCGCGCGTGGAGGACGGTCTGTTCGAGGTTTCGCCACCCGCTGACGGCGGCGGCACTCTTGTCGGCAACACCCACGACTCCGCTCCGCTGGCCGTGCGGATGCGTCCACGCGACCTGGACGAGCTCGTCGGCCAGCAGCACCTGCTCGCGCCCGGTGCGCCGTTGCGCAGGCTGGTCGAGGGCGACCAGCCGATGTCGCTGCTGCTGTGGGGTCCACCGGGAACCGGCAAGACCACGATCGCCTCGATCCTCTCGGGGCGGACCAACCGGCACTTCGTGGAGGTCTCGGCCGTCGCTGCCGGCATCAAGGAGGTCCGAGCTGCCATCGACGGCGCTCGTGCCAGGTTGGTGTCCTCGGGCCAGGAGACGGTGCTGTTCATCGACGAGGTCCACCGGTTCACCAAGGCACAGCAGGACGCATTGCTCCCCGGCGTGGAGAACCGCTGGGTGACCCTGGTGGCGGCCACCACCGAGAACCCGTTCTTCTCGGTGATCTCCCCGCTGCTGTCCCGGTCGCTGCTACTGACGCTCGAGCCGCTCACCGACGACGATGTGCGTGGCGTGATCGTGGGGGCCATCACCGACAAACGTGGTCTCGACAGCCAGGTCACGCTCGAGGAGGACGCGCTCGACCACCTCGTCCGGCTCTCCGGCGGGGACGCACGACGGTCGTTGACCTATCTGGAGGCGGCCGCCGGGGCGGCCCTGTCGCAGGGTCACAGGACCGTGGACCTCACCACGACCGAGACAGCCGTGGACCGCGCGGCTGTGCGCTACGACCGCCAGGGCGACCAGCACTACGACGTCACCAGCGCCTTCATCAAGTCGATCCGCGGCTCGGACGCCGACGCCGCCGTGCACTACCTGGCCCGGATGGTGGAGGCCGGGGAGGACCCGCGGTTCATCGCCCGCCGGCTGGTGATCCTGGCCAGCGAGGACATCGGCCTGGCCGACCCCACGGCGTTGACGACCGCGATCGCCGCTGCCCAGGCAGTCCAGCTGATCGGCATGCCCGAGGCGCGGCTCAACCTGGCTCAGGCGACGATCGCGCTGGCGCTGGCCCCGAAGTCCAACGCAGTGATCAAGGCGATCGACGCCGCCAGTGCCGATGTCCGCGCCGGCAAGATCGGGCCGGTGCCGGCCCACCTGCGTGACGCCCACTACGGCGGATCCGAGAAGCTCGGCCACGGCAAGGGTTACCAGTACTCGCACGACTCACCCTTCGGGATCGCCGAGCAGCAGTACGCGCCCGACGTCGTGAACGACGCCACCTACTACCAGCCGACGAACCTCGGCGCCGAGAGCGCGCTGAAGCAGCGGTGGGAGCGGATCCGACGACTGATCCGCGGCAGGTAGGGTCGGACTCCATGGAAACGCCCGTCCTGATCGCCGGCGCCGTCGTGGTGCTGATCTTCCTCGCCTGCGTGCTCGCCGTGGTGCTGCGCAGCCGAGCTGAGTCACGTCGTGAGCTGGTCGCAGCCCAGGCTGAGACGGCTGAGCTGCACGAGCGGCTCGACCGGCTGGCCGAGGTCCTCGAGCGCCAGTCGTCCACGATGATCAGGGTCGACGACCCGGCCTACGTCATCACCGACGCCGGTGAGCCCGCACGCGAGCCCAACGTGCCTGACCGCGTCGTGCTGAGCGCCACGATGGGGGAGCCACTCGTGAAGGCCGTCGCCTTCGGACACGGCCTACGACGGGCGTTGTCGGCCGAGTCACGCAACAAGATCTGGTTCGAGGTGCGCAGGGAGGTACGCCGCGCCCGCAAGCAGCGTCGCCGCGAGATGAAGCTCGCGTGGCGCCGGATGCATGCCGAGGACCGCGCCGCCGAGGCATCCAGCGCTGACGCCGCGTGAGGACCACCCGATGAACAGGGGTTTCTGGTTCGTGGCAGGTGCCGGCGTCGGCGTCTACGCCATGGTCAAGGCGCGCCGGGCCGCCGAGACGTTCACGCCCGAGGGCATCCGCGACCGGATGGCCGGGCTCGGCGTGGGCGCGCAGCTGTTCGCCGAGGAGGTGCGAGCCGGGATGACCGAGAAGGAAACCGAGTTGCGCAACCGGCTCGGCTGGACCCTTGATGGAGGGGCCCCAGAGTTGGAACGGCCTCGCGACAATCGCGGTTTCGAGGCATTGCGCCCCAGTCACACAATCGAGCAGGAGAACCGCTAGCCATGGACACCGCCGAGATCCGCCGCCGCTTCGTCGCGCACTTCGAGGCGGCCGGCCACCAGGCGGTGCCCTCGGCGTCGCTGCTGGTCCCGGATCCCAACCTGCTGTTCGTCAACGCGGGCATGGTGCCGTTCAAGCCGTTCTTCCTCGGCGAGGAGACGCCGCCGTACGCCCGCGCGGTGAGCGTGCAGAAGTGCGTCCGCACGCCCGACATCGAGGACGTCGGCAAGACCACCCGCCACGGCACGTTCTTCGAGATGTGCGGCAACTTCAGCTTCGGGGACTACTTCAAGCAGGGAGCGATCGAGCTCGCCTGGGACCTGGTCACCAAGCCCCTCGCCGACGGCGGCTGGGGCCTGGAGGAGAGCAGGCTCTACCCGAGCGTCTATGACGGGGACCCGGAGGCGGTCGCGCTCTGGAAGCAGGTGACAGGGCTCCCCGAGGAGCGGATCGTGCGACTGGGCAAGAAGGAGAACTACTGGTCCATGGGCGTCCCGGGTCCGGGTGGTCCCTGCTCGGAGATCCTCTACGACCGCGGACCGGAGTACGGCCCGGAGGCTGACTTCTCCTCGCTCGGGCCCGACATGCCAGGCGAGTTCGAGGACCGCTACCTGGAGATCTGGAACCTCGTCTTCATGCAGGACGAGCTCTCTGCGGTCCGAAGCAAGTCGGACTTCGACATCGTCGGCCCGCTGCCGAAGCAGAACATCGACACCGGCATGGGCTTGGAGCGGGTGGCGTTCCTGCTGCAGGACAAGCCGAACATGTACGAGATCGACGTGATGTACCCGGTCATCGAGAAGGCCGAGCAGCTCAGCGGTCGTCGTTACGGCGCCAGCCCCGAGGACGACGTCCGGTTCCGCGTCGTGGCCGACCACGTCCGCAGCTCGATGATGCTCATCGGCGACGGTGTGACACCGGGCAACGAGGGCCGTGGCTACGTCCTGCGCCGGCTGCTGCGGCGGGCGATCCGCTCGATGCGGCTGCTCGGAACCGAGGACAAGGTGCTGCCCGAACTGTTGCCCGTCAGCAGGGACAAGATGGCGCAGACCTACGCCGAGCTGCACCGCGACTGGGAGCGGATCTCGACCGTGGCCTTCGCTGAGGAAGACGCCTTCCGCACGACGCTGAGGGCCGGCACCACGATCTTCGAGCGGGCTGCGACCAACCTGCGGACTCAGGGAGGCTCGCGGCTCAGCGGAACTGACGCGTTCGCCCTCCATGACACCTACGGCTTCCCGATCGACCTGACCCTCGAGATGGCGGCCGAGCAGGGGCTCCGGGTCGACGAGGACGGCTTCCGCGCGCTGATGGGCGAGCAGCGCCAGCGGGCCAAGGCAGATGCCAGGTCGAAGAAGGGCCAGCACCGCGACGCGACGGCCTACCGCTCGGTCGCGGACGCCCTGGGCGGTCCCGTCACTTTCACGGGCTATGCCAGCGTGGTCGGCGAGGCGTCGGTGTGCGGCATCGTCACGCCGGACGGCGCCGTGGCCTCTGCGGAAGCCGGCGCCGAGATCGAGCTGGTCCTCGACCGCACCCCGTTCTACGCGGAGGGCGGCGGCCAGCTCGCCGACCAGGGCCTGATCGAGCTCGACAACGGCGCTCGGCTGCAGGTTCTCGACGTGCAGTCGCCCATCACCGGGCTGATCGTGCACCAGGCCAAGGTGCTGTCCGGCGAGGTGACGGTGGGCGCCCGGGCACAGGCGATCGTCGACGTGGAGCGGCGCCGGTCGATCTCACGGGCCCACACTGCAACCCACATGGTCCACAAGGCGTTCCGGGAGGCGCTCGGCGAGACAGCGACGCAGGCCGGCTCGGAGAACGCGCCGGGACGGTTCCGCTTCGACTTCTCCGCGAGCGGCTCGGTACCCGGATCGGTCATGAACGATGTCGAGGCCCGGGTCAACGAGGTCATCCTCGACGACCTCGCGGTCGAGGCCGAGGTGATGAGCCAGGCGGACGCGGTGAAGTCCGGGGCGATGGCGCTGTTCGGCGAGAAGTACGGCGACCGGGTGCGCGTGGTCTCGGTCGGCGACTGGGCCAGGGAGCTGTGTGGCGGCACGCACGCCGGCAGCTCCGGCAAGCTGGGGGTGATCAAGCTCCTCGGAGAGTCCTCGATCGGCTCCGGCGTACGCCGTGTCGAAGCGCTGGTCGGCAGCGATGCCTACAAGTTCCTCGCCCGCGAGCACGTCCTGGTCGCGCAGCTCTCCGAGACCCTCAAGGTGCGTCCCGAGCAGCTGCCCGAACGGGTCAACGACATCGTGGAGAAGCTCCGCGCCGCGGAGAAGGAGATCGAGAAGGTCCGCCTTGCGCAGCTGCTCGCCGCGGCCGGTCCGCTGGCGGCCGATCCCGAGGACCTCTCCGGGGTGAGCTTCGTCGGCCACGAGGTGCCGGGTGCCGGTGGGGCCGACGTCCGCACCCTGGCTCTCGACATTCGCAACCGGATGCCCGCCGAGCGCCCTGGCGTCGTCGCGATCTTCGGCGCGGCCAGCGGAAAGCCGTCGGTCGTGGTGGCGGTCAACGAGGCCGGCCGTGCTGCCGGCGCCTCCGCGAACACGCTCGTACGTGCCGCGTCGCAGGTGCTCGGCGGCAAGGGTGGCGGCAAGGACGACGTCGCGCAGGGCGGAGGTTCGGACGCCAGCCGGACGGGTGAGGCCATGTCGGCGATCAGGCAGGCACTGGTCAGCGGACTGGGGAGCCACTAGACCGGATGGACACCCAGCTCTTCGGCGTACGCCTCGGAATCGACCCCGGCGACGTCCGTATCGGGGTCGCCAGCAGTGACCCGTCGGGCATCCTCGCGACCCCGGTCGAGACGGTGGCTCGCGGCGAGGGTGACCTCAACCGGCTAGCGGCGCTGATGGAGGAGCTCGGTGCCGTGCGGATCTACGTCGGCCTTCCCCGTTCGATGTCCGGAGGAGAGGGCCCGTCGGCCGGTAAGGTTCGAGCGTTCGCGCGCGAGCTGTCCACCCGGGTCCAGCCCGTCCCGGTCAGGTTGTGCGACGAACGCCTGAGCACGGTGACTGCCGAGGGGCAGCTGCGTGCCCAGGGCCGGAAGGGCAAGAAGCGCAGGGCTGTGGTCGACCAGGCCGCCGCCGTCGTGATCTTGCAAGGCGCCCTCGAGCGGGAGCGGCAGACAGGCACCCTCGCCGGGGAGTCGGTCCCGCCCGGGGTCACGAGCGATTAGGACAGATGCGTTGAGCCAGATGGGTGAAGGCCCGGGTGACGACCCGGAAGAACCTCTCCTCGGCGACCGCTACGACGGCGACTGGGACGCCGACGGTGATGACGACGGTGATGACGACGAGGACGGCGACGACCGCTACGAGGACGAGGCGTACGAGGAGGAACCTGACGACGAGCCGGAGCCGAGGCGCTCTCGTCGCGGCCGCGGGTGTCTTCCGGTCCTGATCGTCCTCGCAGTGCTGGTGGGTGCTGGCTGGTTCGGCGGCCGCTGGGCCTACGACGAGATCAGCTCTCGTCTGGCTCCCGCACCGGACTACGACGGACCGGGCAGCGGGACCGTGCTCTACCAGGTCAGGTCGGGTGCCTCGTCGGTCCAGATCGGCCGTGGGCTCAAGGCCAAGGGCGTGGTCAAGAGCGTCGACGCGTTCAGCCAGGCAGCGCGCGAGAACGACAAGTCACGCGACATCCAGGTCGGCTACTACCAGCTGAAGAAGCAGATGAAGGCCAGCCAGGCGCTCGACCTGCTGGTGGATCCCGCAAACCTGGTGCAGAACCTGGTCGTGGTGCCCGAGGGGGCGCGGGTCAACCAGATCGTCGGGACCATCGTGGCGAAGACCGACATCAGCCGGAGGGCAGTCACCTCAGCACTCGCCAACCCGAGGGCCATCGGGCTGCCGGCCGAGGCCAAGGGCAACCCGGAGGGCTTCCTGTTCCCGGCGACCTACACCGTGCCGCCCAAGCAGACGGCCGTCGGCCTCATCAAGGAGATGGTCTCCAAGAGCGTCGCGGTGGAGAAGGACCTCGGTGTCACCTCGAAGGGCAGCAAGCTCGGGTTCACGGCCGAGCAGGTCCTGACCGTGGCGAGCATCCTGGAGTACGAGGCGAACACGTCCGAGGACTATCCCAAGGTCGCTCGAGTCCTCTACAACCGCCTGGACAAGGGCATGTTGTTGCAGCTCGACTCCACCGTGTCCTACATCAGCAAGCGCAAGGGGGACGTCTTCACGACCGCCGCGGAGCGGGCCAGCCCCTCCCTCTACAACACCTATGTGCACAAGGGTCTGCCTCCCGGCCCAATCGGTTCGCCGGGCGAGGAGACCATCAAGGCTGCGCTGGCACCCGCGAAGGGGACATGGCTCTTCTTCGTCCCAGACTACGAGAACAAGTCCACGACGTTCTCCACGACCCTCGCCCAGCACAACTCGGCAGTGGCGAAGCTGAAGAAGTACTGCCGGACCCACGAGGAGTGCTGAGCGATGCGCTGTGCCGTCCTGGGCTCGCCGATCGCGCACTCCTTGTCCCCGGCGCTGCACCGGGCGGCCTATGACCACCTGGGGCTCGACTGGACCTATGACGCAGTCCTGGTCGAGACGTCCGGTCTCGCGCGGTTCCTGGAGAACCTCGACAGGTCCTGGCGTGGGCTCTCGCTGACGATGCCGCTCAAGCGCCTCGTGGTGCCGATGGTCGGGTCACTTGACGCGTGGGCCCAGCTCTCGGGCGTCGCCAACACGGTCCTGTTCGATCGTGACCGTAGGTTGGGGTTCAACACCGATGTTCCGGGTGCGATGGCCGCGATCCTCGAGCGGGTGCCGGATCCGCCCCGCTCGGCTGTGGTGATCGGTGGGGGAGCCACGGCGACGTCGGTGCTGTTGGCCCTGACCGAGCTCGGGTGTAGCACGGCACAGGTGCTCGTGCGCGACCCGGCCCGCGCCGAGGAGACCATGACCGCAGTGGCCGCCCATGTCCGGGCCCCCGAGCTGTCGGTGTCCACGATCGCCGAGGTCGGGTTGCTCGAGGCAGACATCGTCGTGTCCACCGTTCCGGCCGACGCCCAGACTCCCCGACTGCTCGCTGCCTGCGCGGCCGTGCCGGCGGTGTTCGAAGTCGTCTACGATCCGTGGCCGACCCCGCTGGCGCGAGCGGCCCAGGACTCGGGCCGACACCTGGTCAGCGGCCTCGACCTGCTCGCGCACCAGGCGGTGCTCCAGGTGGACCTGATGACTGGTCGACCGGTGCCCGTCGACCTCATCCGCGAGGCGGGGCGTGCTGAGCTGGCACGCAGAGTCGGGGAGAACCCCGTCCTGCAGTGACCTGATCACCTAGCCTCAGGCCATGCCGTGGCTCGAGACGTCCCACCTGCAGGCCGCGTCGGTCTGCCTTGTGGCGTGCGCCGTGCTCGGCGCCCTCGCGCCACCGCTGGTCGCCCGGCTACCCGAACCGGAGCCGGAGCCTGAGAGGGAGGAACCGGCCACAGGCGCCGGGGAAGAAGTGGCCCGCCCGGACCCCTCCGGCGGCAGCGACCGCAAGCTCTTCGAGCGTAAGCTGCCGCCTCCGCCGGCCAAAGAGCTCTACGCCGACATCGCCGCGGTGCCGCACCTCGCGCTCTGGGTCGCGTTGTCATCCGCGGTGATCGGGGCGGTCTTCGGTCTCGCACTCGGTTGGACCGGTGCGTTGCTCTACCTCGTCCCGCTCGTGCCGATCGGTGTCGTCTTGATGGTCATCGACTGGCGCACCACCCTGCTGCCGACCCGGATCCTGCACCCGACGTACCTCCTGATGGCGGTGCTGATCCCCCTCGCCGGGCTCGTCGACCACGATCTGGGCTCGCTCTACCGGGCGGGCTGGGGGTGGCTGGTGATCGGTGGCTGGTTCTGGATCTTCTGGTTCCTTTTCACCGCCTGGGGGTTCGGGGACGTCCGGCTCTCGCGCGTCCTCGGGCCGGCTCTCGGTTACCTGGGCTGGTCCCAGATGCTGATGGGGCTGGCGCTGATCCTGCTCGTCGGGGCGTTCGGGGGCCTCGCCATGGCGGCAGTCCGGGGCAGCTTGCGGGCACGGGTCCCCTACGGACCCTCGATGCTGGCGGGAGCCGTGCTCGCAGTCGTGGCCGGGCCGTGGCTTGCCCAGAGTCTCGGGTACTGACGGCGCGACCGCCCGGCCGAGGGTCGCGTGAAAGACTGGCCGCATGCTGCGCTGGCTCACCGCAGGGGAGTCCCATGGCCCCTCACTCACTGCGATCCTCGAAGGTCTCCCCGCCCACGTGCAGGTGAGGACCGCGGACATCGAGGACGCGCTGGCCAGGCGACGCCTCGGCTACGGCCGCGGTGCCCGGATGAAGTTCGAGCAGGACGAGGTCCACATCACCGGCGGCGTCCGCCACGGGACCACCCAGGGCGGCCCGATCTCCATCGTGATCGGCAACACCGAGTGGCCCAAGTGGGAGCAGGTGATGTCTGCCGACCCCGTCGACCCGGTCGAGCTCGACGCGCTGGCACGCAACGCGGCGCTGACCCGCCCCCGGCCCGGTCACGCGGACCTGGTGGGGATGCAGAAGTACGGCTTCCACGAGGCCCGTCCGATCCTCGAGCGCGCGTCGGCCCGGGAGACCGCCGCCCGGGTCGCTCTGGGTCGCCTCGCCTCGGCGTTCCTCGAGCAGGCCACGGGTGCCCGGATGGTCGCCCACGTCGTCGAGCTCGGTGGCGTGCCTGCCCCGGCCGGATCGGTGCCGACTGCCGACCAGGTCGCCTACCTCGACGAGGACCCGGTCCGCTGCCTGGACCCGGACGCCTCGAAGCTGATGGTCGAACGGATCGACCAGGCCCGCAAGGACGGCGACACCCTCGGTGGCGTCGTCGAGGTGGTCGTGCACGGGCTTCCGCCGGGCCTCGGCTCCCACGTCCACTGGGACCGTCGGCTCGACGCGCGCCTGGCCGGCGCCCTGATGGGCATCCAGGCGATCAAGGGGGTCGAGGTCGGCGACGGCTTCGACCTTGCGGCCACACCCGGCTCGCTGGCCCACGACGAGATAGTGCTGGTGCATCCGGATGAGGGTCGTGGGGTGTTCCGGCGTACGTCGGGACGCTCCGGGGGCACCGAGGGTGGCATGTCCACCGGCGAGGTGCTGCGCGTGCGTGCGGCGATGAAGCCCATCGCGACCGTCCCGCGGGCGCTGCGGACCGTCGATGTCGCGACCGGTGAGGCAACCGTGGCCCACCACCAACGCTCCGACGTCTGTGCCGTCCCCGCCGCCGGCATCGTCGCCGAGGCGATGGTGGCCCTCGTGCTCGCCGACGCCGTGCTCGAGAAGTTCGGCGGTGACTCGCTCACCGAGACCCGCCGCAACGTCGAGACCTACCTGGACA
>JBDSXU010000450.1:0-12602 GCA_039926005.1 Marmoricola sp. | reverse complement strand
CAAGAACATGCAGGCGACGGCGAGGTTGCGGATCGGCTTGTTCATGGGCGGATCCTCACCACCTGGGTGGCGTCGGCGTCATAGTCCTCGTCTGGCTCGATCAGCTCGGGAGGCGGACGGCGAGCCTGGTCAGAGATGCGCAGCAGCAACGCCACCAGCGCCCAGTTGGCGATCAGGCTGGACCCGCCGTACGAGAGGAACGGGGTGGTGAGTCCGGTCAGCGGGATCAGCTTCGTGACACCGCCGATGACGACGAACACCTGCACGGCCACGACGATCGCGAGACCGGAGGCGACCAGCTTGCCGAAGTTGTCGCGGCAGATGAGCGCGGTGCGAAGGCCGCGCTCCACGATGATCCCGTAGAGCAGGATCACCGCCATCACGCCGGTCAGCCCGAGCTCCTCACCGATCGAGGGCAGGATGAAGTCGGAGTAGGAGAACGGTGTGATCTGCGGGTTCCCCTGACCCAGCCCGCGGCCCACGAGTCCGCCCCACGCCATCCCGTAGAGGCCCTGGACGATCTGGAAGCCGTTGACCTCGGGGTCGAACGGGTCCTGCCAGGCCTGCACACGAACCTGGACGTGGGCCACGAACAGGTAGGCCAGGTAGGCACCACCTGCGAACATCGATCCGCCGACGACCAGCCAGCCGGGTCTCTCGGTGGCCGTGTAGAGCATCACCAGGAACAGGCCGAAGAACAGGAGCGAGGAGCCCAGGTCGTTCTGGAAGACCAGGATGCCCAACGAGAGCAGCCACATCCCCAGGATGGGGCCGAGGTCCCTGCCACGGGGCAGGTCGACGAACAGGAACCGTCGTCCCGCCAGGGCCAGGGCGTCACGGTGCAGGACGAGGTAGCCGGCGAATGCGACGACGAGGAGCAGCTTGGCGATCTCGCCGGGCTGGAAGCTCATCGGGCCGAGACGGATCCAGATGCGGGCGCCGTGAATGTTGCGGCCGATGCCCGGGATGAGCGGGAGGAGCAGCAACACGATGGCCGCCAGGCCGGAGGTGTAGGTGAAGGACTGCAGGCGGCGGTGGTCGCGGAGCAGCACGATCACCGCGACGAAGAGCAACACCCCTAGCGTCATCCAGATCAGCTGGGTGCCGGCGAAGGTCTTCGTGGAGGCGTCCTTCGCCTGGTTGGCCAGGTCGATCCGGTGGATCATCGCCAGGCCGAGGCCGTTGAGTGCCGAGACGATCGGCAGCAGGATCGGGTCGGCGTACTCGGCGAAGATGCGGATCACGATGTGGCAGCCGATCACCAGGCCCGCCAACCAGGCGCCGTAGGTGAAGAGGTTGACAGGGACGGTGCCGTCGACGCCGATCCCGACCGCGGCGTAGGCACCGATGCCGACGACCAGGCTCAGGAGCAGCAGGACGAGCTCGGCACCACGGCGGCGGCGGTGGACGAAGCCGATCAGGCCATGGGGAGCTTCTGGCGAGCGCGTGCTCATGGCGCCTCGGTGCACAGCGTCGAGGCGGGTGCCGGGCTCTGCGTGGGCGTCGGCTTCGCGCTCGCCGTGGCCTTGCGCTTGTTCGCCTGCTTCTTGGTCTTCGACGTGGCCTTCGGGCTCGCGCTGGGGCTGGCCCCGGGCGTGGCGCTGGGCTTCGCGGGGGTGGGCTCGGGACACAGCGCGAGGCGCTGCAGCCTGCTGACGATGCCGCGGGCGTCGGCGAGGCTGTTGGCGCTGATCCCGTCGCGCACCTGACGCGCGTTGTAGGTGGGCAGCTCGTCGAGCAACAGGTCGCTGCTCTCCTTCACGCGATGCATGCGTACGCCGGGCAGGTCGGCCTCGATGCCCCGGAAGATCGCCACCGAGTTGCCGTCCGCGGCGACGTAGTACTGGCTCTGCGTCCACTTGTAGCCGGCCACGGCGACGATGGCGAGGAGCAGTGCCACGAGCCCGAGTGCGCCGACCCGGCGCGCCCAGATGAACCGGCGGGGCGCTCGCGGGGCGTAGCGCATCTCCTCCGGGTCGAGGCCGTCGGCCCCGGGGTCGGAGTCCTCCACGGGCTCGAGCTCTCCGGTGTCAGCCGCACGTGCGGACCGGCCCGAGCCGATGCCGCGCCGGCGCGAGGCCTCGGCAGCGGCCCCGACGACCATCGGGCCGGTGACGGCGGCGGCGGAGGTCCCGGCATCTTCGACCGCGTCGTCCTCGACGAGGTCGGCGACCACGACGGTGACGTTGTCGGTGCTGCCGGCGTCCAGCGAGGCGTTGACCAGGGTCACGGCTGCGAAGTCGGGGGTCCCG
The DNA here is from genome assembly GCA_039926005.1 of Marmoricola sp. Lineage (GTDB taxonomy): Bacteria > Actinomycetota > Actinomycetes > Propionibacteriales > Nocardioidaceae > Marmoricola. Next base: position 10,350 of record JBDSXU010000450.1, on the reverse strand, counting down.
CTACCGAGCAGGCGTGCGAGGTCCTCGTCGTTGAGCACGCCGCAGCACCCGTCGGAGCACAGGAGGATGCGGTCGCCCGGCGCGACCTCGAGTGTGAAGACGTCCGGTTCCGGCTCATGCACGCCGTCGACCGCCCGCAGGATCAGGTTGCGATGCGGGTGGACCCGAGCCTCGTCCTCGGTGATCCGGCCCTCGTCGATCAGGCTCTGCACGAAGGTGTGGTCGGTGGTGAGCTGGGACAGGGTCTGGTCACGCAGCAGGTAGCCGCGACTGTCGCCGACGTGGCCGATCCCGATCTGGGTGCCGTCGAAGATCGCCGCGGTGACGGTGGTGCTGGTGCCGTCGATCTCGGGGTTCTCCGCCACGAGCTCGGCGATGCGGTCGTGGCTGCGGTGGATGGCGCCGGCGAGAGCGCTGAGGATGTCGTTGCCGGGTGGCTTGTCGAGCTGGCGCAGCACCTCGACCGTCGCGCTGCTCGCGATGTCACCGCGCGCGGAGCCACCCACGCCATCGGCGATCACGAGCAGGTGCGGCCCGGCGTACCCGGAGTCCTGGTTGTCACGCCGGACGCGGCCCACGTCCGACAGCGCGGCGTAGCGCAATCTCATCAATGGCTCCGCCGGGAGTTCACTTGCGCAGCTCCATGATCGTCTTGCCGATGCGGACCTGGGTCCCGAGCTGGAGCGCGGTGGGCTGGGTGATCCGGGTGGTGCCGACGTAGGTCCCGTTGGTCGAGCCGAGGTCCTCGACGAACCACTGCTCGCCGGAGTTGGCGATCCGGGCGTGTCGGGTGGAGACGTAGTCGTCATCGAGGCGGATGGCGGCGTCGTTGCCACGTCCGATCAGCAGGGGAGCCTCCTCCAGCGAGACGGCCTCGCCCTTGTTGCCGCCCTCGACGATCACAACCTGGGTCGGGACGCCCTTGCGCGGCTTCGCAGGCTTGGTCTTGCCCCGACGCTCCTTGCGGGACTGGCCGCGGCCAGACGCCTCCCGGGTGACGCGCGCACCGAACATGTCGGAACGGATCACCGAGATGCAGGAGAGGACGAAGATCCACAGGATCGCGAGGTAGGCGAACCTGATCAGGACCAGGGTCAGCTCGGACAAGTCGCACTCACCCTTGTTTGAGGTGCAGGGACATGGTCGTGTTGCCGATCTTGATCGTTGCACCATCGGCGAGGGCAGCCCGCTCGACGCGCTTGCTGTTTACGAGCATGCCGTTGGTGGAGCCGAGGTCGAGCACGGTGATGCGTGGTGCACCGCCGATGTCTTGGGCCTCCTCGACCCGGATCTCGATGTGCTTGCGCGAGACCCCGGGGTCGTCGATGCGCAGGTCGGCGTCGTTCCCACGACCGATCACGATGCCCGGTGGTGCCAGAGGGAGCTGCTCGCCGTTGACCTCGAGGGTCGCGGTGGCGCGGCGGACCTGGGTGGCGCTCGGCTCGCCCCGGGCCATGCTCGACTTCGAGACCGACTTGCTGCGGACCCGGAAACGCCCGGTGGTGAGGTCATCACTGTTCTCCAGGCTGATGTTGACCGGCCCGGTGAAGACGTAGGACTGCTGCGCCGCGTGTTCACGCAGCATCTCGGTGAGCTCACGCGGCAGTTGCGGGCCGAGACCCTCGAGGCGCTCGAGGTCGGCCTCGGCGAGCTCGACGATGAAGTTGTTCGGCACCAGCCGACGGTCGCGACTCAGGATCTGGGCCGAGTTGTCGACCTCGCGATTGAGCGCGGAGGCAATCTCGACGGGCTGCACGGCACTGCGGAAGGTGCGTGCGAAGACCCCGGAGATCATCTGTTCCAGTTTGTTCTCGAACCGCTGCAAACCACTCACGATGCCTCCCCTCAGGTTTCCTCCAGCCGGGCCTTCTGCTGGGCGCTCGAAATGGGCCCGGTCGGGCGTTCTGTCGATGGTATCGGGCGCCTCGGTGGCAACTGGTGCCGGTTTGGGCGGCTGAGACGACGTGGGATAGCCTGAGCGCTGCTTCTGGCGCGAGTGGCGGAATAGGCAGACGCGCACGGTTCAGGTCCGTGTGCCCGAAAGGGCGTGGGGGTTCAACTCCCCCCTCGCGCACCACCAGGGCAGGGATGATTCCCTGAGCGATCGGCCGGGCAGTCAGAGTCTTCTGACAGCCCGGCCTCCGTCTTCTCCGGGCCGTTCCTGAACCTATTCGTTCTCATGGTCGCCTGCTGAACCGGATCCTGCCGTCGGGGTGGTAGCGGTGGTCGAAGCCGGTGTCGTGGATTCGGTGGTGGTGGTAGTGGCAGAGCGGGACGGCGTCCTCGAGGTCTGTCCTGCCGCCGAGGCTCCAGGGTTTCCGGTGGTGGAGCTCGCTGCTGGCTGCATGGTGGTCGGATCCCCTTTCTCGACGTACTCATCCCACCTTCGTGCAACCGAACCCGGGCCCCGCGGCATCTGAGAGGTTGAGCAGAGGAACAAAAGGGGAGCAACGAGTGAGAGCACCGAGCGATGCGGAGTTCAGTGACTTCGTACAGGCGGCGTGGCCGGGGTTGTACCGCACTGCCTGGTTGCTGGTCGGGGACCCTGGGCTCGCCGAGGACCTCGTACAGACCTCACTGGCCAAGACCTACGCGTCGTGGGGCCGGGTCCGGGACCTGTCGGCCGCACGCGGCTACGCCAGGACGGTGATGGTCAACACCGCGAGCTCGTGGTTCCGGAAACGGTCGTGGAAGAACGAGGTGCCGACCGGCGAGCTCGAAGATGTCGGCGTTGAGCGGGATGCGACCGACCGGGTCGCGCTCATGGACGCGTTGAGCCAGCTGCCTCCGCGACAGCGCGCGGTGGTGGTGCTGCGGTTCTACGAGGACCTGAGCGTCGAGCAGACGGCTGAAGTCCTGTCCATCAGCCCGGGGACGGTCAAGAGCCAGGCCTCACACGCACTGGAGAAGCTGCGGACGTCCCTGGGCGACGCGTTCGTCACAATCCCTGAGGGAGCACACCATGCCTGAGAAGCTGGCGCAGCTGATGCGCGACGAGGCCGACGCGATGCGCGTGCCCGCACCCACCCCCGAGACGATCCTGCGTGCCGGCCGCGGCGTACGCCGGCGACGTCAGCTGCTGCAGGCCACGGGCACGCTGGCGGTGCTCGGTGCGGTGGTGGCCGCCGGTCTCACAGTGATCCCACGCAACTCCACGGAGCTCACGGCTCAGCAGCGTTTCGACCGGGCAGCGCCGGCTGCCGCCTACAGCGAGTACGGCGCCTTCTCCGCCGGCAAGGTCGTGTACGTCGGGAACCACCGGGTGAAGTTCGACCAGTTGATCAAGGCGATCTACTACACCTCCGAGGGGGTGTTGGTTCGTGCAGGACGCTCTGCTGCCACCGACTCCGCCGGCCCGTCCCGCTACACGCTGATCCGTCCGGACGGCAGCGTCACCAACGTCGCGCTCAGGATGGGCGACCGGGTGGCGGGCACCGACCCCGACAGCCCCAACGTCGCGTACGCCGCGCCGACCGGTGACCCGGAGCGGTGGGACATGGTCGTGATGAACGTGGTCACCGGGAAGCAGGTCGCGAGCACCACCGTGACCGGGAAGTTCACCTGGGGCGGCTGGGAGGCACCTCCCATGGACCTCCAGGGGAGTCGGATGTGGGCTCACTTCGACGACGGATGGCTGGAGTACGACTGGCACACCGGTGCGACCCGGATGGTCCCGGGAACGAACCGCACCTTCGAGACGGCCCACGGGCGGTACGTCGTCCAGAACCGCACCCAGTGGACCGTCCACGACTTCGTCAGCGGCGACCAGGTCTCGCAGCTGCGCGTGACACCGGATACCTACGGCTTCTTCTCGCCGGACGGTCGTTACCTCCGGTTCTCCGACCAGATGGCGGTCATCGGCGAGGACGCGACCAAGGCTCCGAGGCCGAAGTTCTTCGACGTCACGACCGGACGGACCCACTCGATCTCGCGCGTGGCCGAGCAGTACGGCTGGACCCCGGACGGCAAGACTCTGGTTGTCGACGCACGCAAGGACTCGGTCACCGTGTGCAACCCCGGGTCGGGTTCGTGCGAGACGGTCCACCTCGCCATCGCCGACAGAGCGGTGAAGCTTGGCGGGGAGCCCTACGAGAGCTGAGCGGTCACAGGACGAGCCAGAGGCCGACGATGCCGGGGGTCAGGCCCAGCAGGAGCCACGGGCTGAGCGGCAACTTGTGGTGGATCACGCGCCCGGTGGCCGCGGCGAGCACGCCGACGGCGGCAGCGATCAAGCACAGCCCGATGCGAGCGCCTTGGCGGGACTCGTCGATGAAGTACGCCGCGAGCACGAGCCCTGCGGCCAGGTGCAGGATCGTCGTCACGGCGAGGACCGACATCACCCAGCGCTGCACGCGGCCCAGGGAGTCCGTCGAGGACTGGGAGCGGCGGTGGCTCTGCTGCAGGTTGTCGGGATCGAGGAGGTGGCGGGGTCGGCGCACGGTCGGCTGGAGTTCACTCACTCGACTAATGTTAGTGCACTAAACATTGGTAGGCTAACGACTATGTCGAAGGCCACACCCAGCGAGTTCGAGAACCCTCTGGCCCTCGAGGAACAGGTCTGCTTCGCCCTGTCGGTCGCGGCTCGGAGCGTCGTCGCGGTCTACCGGCCCCTGCTCGAGCCGATGGGGCTCACCCACCCTCAATACCTCCTCATGCTGGCGATGTGGGAGGACGAGCCGCTCTCGGTCACTGCCCTGGCCCGCCTCCTGCAGCTGGATCCTGCCACCCTGTCGCCGCTGCTGAAACGACTCGAGGCGTCGGGCCTGCTGCGTCGCGAGCGCGCGGCGCACGACGAGCGTTCACTTGCCATCGTGCTGACCGACCGGGGCCGAGAGTTGCGCGCCGAGGCCGAGAAGGTCCCTCCGGCGATCGTGGAGAGGCTGGGGTTGGGCGCGGCCGAGCTCGAGCGCCTGCACCGCCAGCTGACGCGGGTGATCGCCGCGGCCGTCGCGGTGGAGTGAAGTCCCTCAGAGTGACCTGCGGACCGGCATCTCGTTCGCGTGCGTCCAGCCCTGCCCGAGGCGCCGCCCGGTGAGCTCCTCCCAGGCCAACCTCAGGTAGAGAGGGCGACTGCCGCCCGCCCACGGCCGCGGGTCCCAGGTGCGTTGGACGCCCGCGAGCTCCGCGGGGTCCTCGATCCTTTTGCCTCGACCGGTGGCCGCGACGCTCCAGCCCTTGTGGTCGGAGTAGTCGACGTAGTCCACCTCGAACGCGATCGGTGCGCCCACGCCGTGCGCGGCCACGACCCCGGAGTCGGAGGTTCGGAACACGATCGACTCGCCGACGATGCTGTAGTTGACCGGCAGGATGCGCGGGCCGTCCGGAGTACACACCGCCACCCGACCGAACACTCCACCTCCCAGGAGCTCACGGCACTTGGCGTACGACAACTCGGCGGGTTCGTCCATGGGATCAGCGTCCTGCGCGACCGCCGCCACCGGCAGGGTCGAAGGTCCCGAGGCGGTGACACCATGGCCTCATGTCTGCACCCGCCGGTTGGTACCCCGACCCTCAGCAAACCGTTCCCGGCGCACCGCCACAGCAGCGCTACTGGGACGGGCAGGCCTGGACCCAGCACGTCGCGCCGATCGCCGGGCAACCCACCTCCGGGCAACCCACCTACGGGCAGCCCACCTACGGGCAGCCCGCCTCCCAGCCGACCTACGGCCAGTCCACCCATGTCCAGCAGCCGGGGGCGTACGGCGGCCAGCCGGCACCGCTGACGACCCCCGACGGTGTGCGCCTCGCCGGCTGGTGGCACCGGGTGGGCGCCTACGTCATCGACGGCCTGATCCTCTCGGTGATCGTGGCCGTCCTGGCCTTCCCCTTCATCCGGGACGTCTTCAACGCGTTCGGGGACTTCTTCGACCAGACCATGACGGCCCTCGAGAACGGCAGCCCGACCCCCTCGAGCGCCCGGTTCGAGATGGACATCGCCGGCGCCGCGCTGGCGATCGCAGCGATCGGCCTCGCCGTGAACCTCATCTACACGATCGGGTTCCTGATGTGGAAGCAGGCGACCCCGGGGAAGCTGGCCGTGGGCCTACGGATCCGGCTTCGGGAGAGCCCTGACCTGCCGCTGTCCGCCGTGCTGCTCCGCTGGGCGACCCAGTCCGCGATCCCGGGTCTCGTCGGCCTGGTGCCCCTCCTGGGTTTCGTGGGCGGGATCTTCAACTTCCTCGACGCGCTGTGGCCGCTCTGGGACGACAAGAACCAGGCTCACCACGACAAGGTCGCGAAGACCAACGTGATCCGCGTCCGCTAGCGAAAGCCAGCCGACTCAGGCGGTCAGGTCGAAGCTCACGCCGGTCTTCTCCTCGGACAGGCTCCACAGCTTGCGAGCGAGGTCGGCGTTGCGGGCGTGCTTGCTCTGCTTCGCCTCACCGAGCCTGCCGCGGCTCTCCATCAGCCACGTGGGCCCGACGTAGGAGTCGGGCTCCCCGAGGGTGGCCGCGAACAGGGTCGGGTTCGCGCCGGCCGTGGAGGACTGGAAGATCACCGGCATGAAGTAGGGGGCCAGCCGGCGGACGACCGGGTTGGCTCCCATCCCGTCCGGCGACCCGACGAGGTTGGTGGCCGAGACACCCGGGTGGCAGGCCGTCGAGGTCAGCTTCGATCCCGCCTCGGTGATGCGGCGGTGCAGCTCGTGCGCGAACAGCAGGTTGGCGAGCTTGCTGTTGCCGTAGTTCCGCTGCGGGTCGTACGACGTCGCGGGGTTTGCCTCGAGCACGGACTCGTCGCCGCGGTGGTGCGCGATCGAGGCCACTGTGACCACGCGTGGGTTCGGCGCCGCGAGCAGCGAGGGCAGCAACAGGCCGGCGAGCGCGAAGTGGCCGAGGTGGTTGGTGCCGAACTGGAGCTCGTGGCCATCCTCGGTCTCGCGGTACTGCGGCGGGGTCATCACACCGGCGTTGTTGACAAGCAGGTCGAGCGGACCTTCGAACCGGTCCGCGAACGAGTGGACCGACTTCTGCGAGGCCAGGTCGAGCTCCTCGACGACGTGGACGCCGGGCATCTTCACTGCCGCATCCCGCGCTGAATCGAGGTTGCGGCAGGCCAGGACGACCTCTGCGCCATGCTCGGCGAGAGCACGCGCCGTGTGGAACCCGATGCCTGAGTTGGCACCGGTGACGAGGGCGCGCTTTCCGCTCAGGTCGGGCAGGTCCTTGGCGGTGAATCCGGCTGCTGGGTGAGTCATCTGTTTCCTTCGGTCAGGGGATCGGTGTGCAGGTGACCGGTGCGGTCCTTGGAGAGCGACCGGCTGATCACCAGACGCTGGATCTGGTTGGTGCCCTCGAAGATCTGGGTCACCTTCGCCTCGCGCATGAAGCGCTCGACCGGGAAGTCGCGGGTGTAGCCGTAGCCGCCGAGCACCTGCACAGCGTCCGTGGTCACCTTCATGGCGGCGTCGGTGGCGGTGAGCTTGGCGATCGAGGCCTCCCGCGAGAAGGGCAGGCCACGGTCCTTGAGGCGGGCCGCGTGCAGCATGATCGCTCGCGCGCTCTGCACCGCCGCCTCCATGTCGGCGAGCAGGAAGGCCAGGCCCTGGAAGTCGATGATCTTCTGCCCGAACTGCTCACGCTCGCCGGCATAGGCGACCGCGTGGTCGATCGCCGCCTGACCCAGCCCGACCGCGACGGCAGCGATGCCGAGGCGGCCAGAGTCCAGACCGGCGAGCGCGATCTTGAGACCTTCACCCTCGTTGCCGAGCAGGCGCTCGGCAGGGATGCGTACTTCGTCGAGCCGCATCGTCGCCGTCGCCGAACCGGTGAGCCCCATCTTGCGCTCGGGCGGGTCGGCGCTGAGCCCCTCGGTGTCGGCGGACACGAGGAAGCACGAGATGCCGTTGCGGTCCTCCGACGTACGCGCCATCAGCTTGTAGAAGTCGGCGTGGCCCCCGTGCGTGGTCCAGGCCTTCGCGCCGTTGATGACGTACTCGTCGCCGTCTCGACGTGCCCGGGTCGTCATCGCGGAGGGGTCGGACCCGGCGTGGGCCTCGGAGAGGCAGTAGGCGCCGAGCAGCTCACCGCCGAGCATGTCCGGCAACCACTTCGATCGCTGCTGTTCAGTCCCTGCGGTCGCGAGGCCGAAGCAGGAGAGCGCGTGCACCGAGACCCCGACCCCGACGCTGGCCCACACCGTGGCGATCTCCTCGACCACCTGCAGGTAGACCTCGTAGGGCTGGCCTCCGCCGCCGTACTCCTCGGGATAGGGCAGGCCCAACAGTCCAGCTCGCCCCAGGGTGCGGAAGGCTTCGCGCGGGAACGTCTCGGTGGCCTCGGCCTCGGCGACCTGCGGGAGCAGCTCCCGCTCGGCGATCTCTCGCACGAGCCCGATGAGCGCGGTGGCCTCCTCGGTCGGGAGGACGCGTGTGGCCGGCATGCTGGCCACGATAGTTGGGGGCTGCACAATGGCCCCATGAGTGCCTACCAGCCAGCCGACGACCGCTACGACTCCATGGACTACCGCTACACGGGACGCAGCGGACTGAAGCTCCCGGCACTGGCCCTCGGTCTGTGGCAGAACTTCGGCATCGACCGCCCCGAGGAGACCCAACGGGCGATCCTGCGGAGAGCCTTCGACCGCGGTGTGACCCATTTCGACCTGGCCAACAACTACGGGCCACCCTACGGTCGGGCGGAGGAGAACTTCGCGAAGTTCCTCAGCCAGGACTTCGCCGGCCTGCGCGACGAGCTGGTGATCTCGACCAAGGCTGGTTGGGACATGTGGCCCGGACCCTACGGACAGGGCGGCGGCTCCCGGAAGTACGTGCTGGCGTCACTGGACCAGTCGCTGAGCCGGATGGGCCTGGACTACGTCGACATCTTCTACAGCCACCGCTACGACGAGGAAACGCCTCTCGAGGAGACGATGCAGGCGCTCGACACCGCAGTGCGCTCCGGTCGCGCGCTGTACGTCGGAATCTCGTCCTACTCCGCGACGAAGACCAAGGAGGCAGCGACGATCGCCCGCGAGCTCGGGACGCCGCTGCTGATCCACCAGCCGTCGTACTCGATGCTGAACCGGTGGATCGAGAAGGGCCTGCTCGACGAGCTCGAGGAGCAGGGGATGGGCTGCATCGTGTTCACGGCACTGGCTCAGGGCCTGCTGACCGACCGCTACCTGAAGGGAGTGCCGGAGGACTCACGCGCGGCGCGAAGTGAGAGCACCATCGCCAAGGACCACCTCGACGAGGCCACGCTGGCGCACATCCGACGACTCAACGAGATCGCCGAGGGCCGGGGGCAGAAGCTGGCCCAGATGGCATTGCAGTGGGCGCTGCGCGACAAACGCGTCACGTCGGCAGTCATCGGCGCCTCGTCGGTGGAGCAGCTCGACACGAACCTCGACGCGCTCGAAGGTCCGCCACTCACCGACGAGGAACTGGCCGTCATCGACCAGGACGCCGTCGACTCCGGGATCAACCTCTGGGCGGGGATGACGGAGGACTGAGGCTGCGAGACGCTCGCTCCTGGACCACAGTCATTTCTGCTTGCTGGCCGCAAGCGAGGCCGCGCCGACGATGCCGGCGGTGTTGCGCAGGGTCGCCGAGATGATCTCGGTCTCGATCTCGATGAGCGGGATGAACTCGCGGGCGCGCTTGCTCACGCCGCCGCCCACCACGATCAGGTCGGGAGAGAACAGCTTCTCGACGGTTCGGTAGTAGGTCGTCAGGCGCTGGGCCCACTTCTCCCACGTCAGGTCCTCGTCCTTACGAGCCGAGTTGGCGGCCCGGCTCTCGGCGTCGTACCCCTCGATCTCGAGGTGGCCGAGCTCGGAGTTGGGCACCAGCACTCCGTCGTAGAGCAGCGCGGAGCCGATGCCCGTGCCGAGGGTGGTGACGATGGTCAGCCCGTTGCGGCCCTTGGCCACGCCGAAGCGGACCTCGGCCAGACCGGCCGCGTCCGCGTCATTGATGACGTGGACCTCGCGCCCGAGGGTGTCGCTGAGCAGGTCGTCGGCGTCGGTGCCGATCCAGGTCTTGTCGATGTTCGCTGCCGAGCCGATGACACCGCCCTTGCGTACGACGCCCGGGATCGTGACGCCGACGACAGAGCTGCTTGCCTCGAACGCCTTGAGGAGCTCGGCCATCACTTCCGCGACGGCCTTCGGGGTCGACTTCTCGGGGGTGTCGATGCGCTCGCGCTCCGCCGACAACTCGCCGGTGGACAGGTCTACGGGGGCGGCCTTGATGCCGCTTCCCCCGAAGTCGACGCCGATCGGATCTGCCATGCGGCAAACCTAGCGCCGGCTGCCGTCGCTGTGCAGGGGTGCGGGGATGGTCGCGGCTAACCTTCGTCCGTGAGACGTGTCGCGGTGATCCTGGTGGCACTCTTCCTGGTGAACCTG
>JBDSXU010000449.1:0-7171 GCA_039926005.1 Marmoricola sp. | reverse complement strand
GCGTTCGCGGTGCCCGGCATCGTGCTCGCTGCGATCTACATCCTGTGGATGTACCAACGCACCATGACCGGACCGGTCCGGGAGGGCGTCGTCGGGATGAAGGACCTCAACCTCCGCGAGGTCGGTGCGCTCGCGCCGCTGCTGCTGCTGATCATCGTGCTCGGGTTCTTCCCCAAGCCGTTGCTGGACGTCATCAACCCGGCGGTCGAACACACCATGTCCGAGGTCGGCAAGAGCGACCCGCAACCGCAGGTGACTCAGGGGGAGGCGGCCAAGTGAAGAGTTTCGTTGCCCCGACAATCGAGTACTTCACGGTCTCGCCGATCCTGATCGTCCTCGGTGTGGCCACGCTCGGCGTGCTCATCGAGGCCTTCGTCCCGCGCGCGCGCCGTTACGTCGTCCAGGTCGCGCTCTCCCTGGTCGGTCTGGTCGCCGCGATCGTGACCACGGTCATCGTCTTCGGCCGGCTCAACCCCGGCGCCGACAAGCCCAAGGGCGGCAAGGTCGTCGCCATGGGTGCACTGGCCGTCGACGGCCCGGCGCTGTTCTGCTGGCTGCTCGTGCTGGTCCTCGCGGTGCTCAGCGTGCTGCTCTTCGCCGAGCGCCACCTCGAGGGCGGAGTCACCGCCTTCGCCGGTCAGGCGGCTGCGCTGCCCGGCACCGAGGCGGAGCGCGAGGCCTCCACGCAGGGACTCGAGCACACCGAGGTCTTCCCGCTGATGATGTTCGCGGTCGCCGGCATGCTGATGTTCCCGGCGGCCAACGACCTGCTGACGATGTTCGTGGCGCTCGAGGTCCTCTCGCTGCCGCTCTACCTGCTCTGTGGCCTGGCGCGACGCCGGCGGCTGCTCAGCCAGGAAGCTGCGATGAAGTACTTCCTGCTCGGCGCCTTCAGCTCGGGCTTCTTCGTCTACGGCATCGCCCTGGTCTACGGGTACGCCGGTTCGATGGGCTTCGCGCAGATCGCCGAGTCCGTCTCGGGCGAGACCGGCAGTGACTCGCTGCTTCTCGGCGGCATCGCCCTGCTGGCGGTCGGCCTGCTGTTCAAGGTCGGCGCGGTGCCGTTCCACTCCTGGACGCCGGACGTCTACCAGGGCGCACCCACCGCGGTGACGGCGTTCATGGCCGCGAGCACCAAGGTGGCGGCCTTCGGTGCGCTGCTGCGGCTGTTCTACGTCGCCTTCGGCGCCAACCGCACCGAGTGGGTGCCGATGATCTGGATCGTCGCGATCCTGACGATGGTCGTCGGCTCGATCCTCGCGCTGACGCAGACCGACATCAAGCGGCTGCTGGCCTACTCCTCGATCGCGCACGCCGGCTTCATCCTCACCGGTTTCCTCGGGATCCGCTCGCTCACCCAGGTGGCCGGCGGCAGCCTGACCGGCGTCTCGGCGGTGCTCTTCTATCTGACCACCTACGCGTTCACCACGATGGCCGCCTTCGCGCTCGTCACCGTCGTACGTGATGGTGGCGGTGAGGCGACCCACCTCTCGCGCTGGCAGGGCCTGGGCAAGGAGTCGCCCCTCGTGGCCGGCATCTTCGCCTTCCTGCTGCTGGCGATGGCGGGCATCCCGCTGACCAGTGGGTTCACCGGCAAGTGGGCGGTCTTCGCGGCCGCATTCTCGGCTGGTGCCTGGCCGGTGGTGATCGTCGCGGTGCTGGCATCTGCAGTGGCGGCGTACTTCTACGTCAAGGTGATCGTGCTGATGTTCTTCGCCGAGCCGATCGGTGAGGGGCCCAGCGTCACGAGCCCGAGCGTGCTCACCGGAACCGTGATCTTCGTCGGCACGGCGGCAACCCTGCTGCTCGGCGTCGTCCCGGGCACACTCATCGACATGCTCGGGCGCGTGGGAGTATTCATCAGGTGAGCTCCCCGTTGGCCCTGCCCATCCTCGACCCGGATCTCGAAGCCCGCCTGCGTCACAGGATGGATGAGGTCGAGGAGGCCCTCGAAGGCCACGTCCGGAGCGAGGCCCGCTTCGTCACCGAGGCCGCCCGACACCTGATGGACGCCGGCGGCAAGCGCTTCCGCCCGTTGCTGGTGTTGCTCGCCGCCGAAACGGGAGATCCGTCCCGCGACGGCGTACTCACCTCGGCCTGCGTCGTGGAGCTGACCCACCTTGCCTCGCTCTACCACGACGACGTGATGGACGAGGCCGACCTGCGCCGCGGTGCCGAGTCGGCAAACGCCCGCTGGGACAACCACGTCGCGATCCTCACCGGCGACTTCTTGTTCTCCAAGTCCTCCGAGCTGACGGCCGATCTCGGTGCGGACGCCGTACGCATCCAGGCCCAGACCTTCTCCCGGTTGGTGGAGGGCCAGATCCTCGAGACGCTCGGACCCACCGAGGACCAGGACCCGCTCGAGCACTACCTGCGGGTGGTGGCCGGCAAGACCGGTTCGTTGATCGCGACCTCCGCTCGCTACGGCGCACGCTTCTCGGGCGCACCGCGCGATGTCGAGGAGGCGCTCACGGAGTACGGCGAGAAGGTCGGCGTGGCCTTCCAGCTCTCCGACGACATCCTCGACGTGGCCTCGGAGCCCGAGGAGTCAGGCAAGACACCTGGCACCGACCTGCGTGAGGGCGTCCCGACGCTGCCGGTGCTCATCGCCAAACGCTCCACCGACCCAGCCGACGCGCGCCTCCTCGAGCTCCTCGAGACCAACCTCGATGACGACGACCTTCATGGCGAGACCCTGTTGCTGCTGCGGGCGCACCCTGCGATGGCCGAGGCTCGTGCCTATGTGGTGGCCCTCGCCAGCGAGGCCAAGGCCCTGCTCAAGGTCCTGCCCGAGGGTCCCGTGCGCACGGCCCTCGAGGCCTTTGCAGACGTGGTTGCCACCCGCTCGAGCTAGACCGCGCTCGCCTCCGCAGCCTCCCGCAACTGCCGCCCCCGCTGCCGCAGCGCCTCACTCGTGAAGATCGCCAGAGCGAGCCAGACGAGCGCGAACCCGACCCATTTCGCCGGGGTCATCTCCTCGTGGAAGAACAAGATGCCGAGGGCGAACTGGATCGTGGGTGCCAGGTACTGCAGCAGCCCGATCGTCGTCATCGAGACCCGGATCGCGGCCGCCCCGAAGCAGATGAGCGGGACCGCGGTCACCAGACCGGTCGAGGTCAGCAGCAGCGAGTGATCGAGTCCATCAGAACCGAAGCTCGAGGACCCGTCTGCGGAGAGCCACACCAGATATCCCAGGGCGATCGGCGTCAGCACCAACGTCTCGAAGGTCAGGCTTTCGACCGCCTCGACGCCGGCCTTCTTCTTGGCGAGGCCGTAGGTCCCGAAGGAGCCGGCGAGCAGGAACGCGATCCACGGAGGATGGCCGTAGTCGAGGGTGAGGCCGACCACCGCGACGGTGGCGATCCCGATCGCCGTCCACTGCAGCGGACGCAGCCTTTCCCCGAGAACGACCACGCCGAGCACGACGGTCACCAGCGGGTTGATGAAGTACCCCAACGAGACCTCCACCACCCGATGGTGGTTGACGCCCCAGATGAAGCCACCCCAGTTGAGCCCGATCACGACCGACGCCACGGTGAGCAGCGTGAGCAGCCGCCGGCTGTGCAGGATCGCCTTCAGCTGCGACGTGCGGCGCAGGGCGAACGTCAGCCCGACCAGGACCACCAGGGACCACGCGACGCGGTGCGCGAGGATCTCCACAGCTCCCGCGGGCTCGAGCAGGGTCCAGTAGAGGGGGAAGACTCCCCACATCGAATAGGCCGCGACCCCCAGCAGGAAACCGCGCCGTTGGTCACTCACGTCCGGAGCGTATCCGCCGTAGATTGGGCACCATGGGTGGGTACTCCGTCGAACGCAGCATCACCGTGAACGCCCCGTCGCACGATGTGCACGGGCTGGTCGATGACTTCCACGAGTGGACCCAGTGGTCCCCGTGGGAGGATCTCGACCCCGAGCTCCGGCGCACCTACACCGGCTCCGACCAAGGCAAGGGTGCGCGCTACGAGTGGTCCGGGAACCGCAAGGCCGGGAGCGGCAGGATGGAGATCACGGGCTCCACGCCGGAGGGCATCGACATCACCGTCGAGTTCCTCAAGCCATTCAAGGCCACCAACGAGACGACCTTCACCTTCGAGCCCAGCGGCTCCGGCACCTCGGTGCGGTGGGTGATGACCGGGGAGCAGAAGGGCCTGACGGCCATCTTCGGCAAGTTCGTCAGCATGGACCGGATGATCGGCCCCGATTTCGAGAAGGGTCTGGCCCGGCTCAAGGCCGTCGCGGAGAAACCCCTCTGAGAAGCCCGTCCGGGGAGCACAAGAAGCCGCCCACGTTGTCCCTCGGGGGTGCCGCACGGTAGACAGGCGACATGACAACCTATGCCACCGTCAACCCTGCCACCGGGGAGACCCTCAAGGAGTTCCCGACCTTGGACAGCGCCGGCGTCGAGGACGCTCTCGCGCGATCCCACGCCGCCTTCACGACCTGGCGCGCGACCTCGCCTACCGATCGCTCCGCGGTGCTCTCGGAGGTCGCCGCGGCGTACAAGGAGCGCCAGGACGAGCTCGCCAACCTGATCGCCCTCGAGATGGGCAAGCCCGTGCGGGAGGCCAAGGGCGAGGCCCAGCTCTCGGGTGCGATCTACCAGTACTACGCCGACCACGGACCCGGCCTGCTCGAGGACGAGAGGCTCGAGGTACCCGGCGCCGACGAGACCGTCGTCCGCACGCTGCCGATCGGGTCACTCATCGGCGTGATGCCGTGGAACTACCCCTACTACCAGGTGGCCCGCTTCGCCGGCCCGAACCTTATGCTCGGCAACACGATCCTGCTCAAGCACGCGCCCAGCTGTCCGCAGTCGGCGTTGCTGATGGAGGAGATCTTCACCGCCGCCGGTCTGGCCAAGGACGCCTACATCAACGTCTTCGCCTCCAACGAGCAGATCGCCGACATGATCGCGGACCCGCGGGTTCAGGGCGTCTCCCTGACCGGCAGCGAGCGCGCCGGAGCAGCCGTCGCAGAGACGGCCGGGCGCAACCTCAAGAAGGTGGTGCTCGAGCTCGGTGGCTCCGACGCGTTCATCGTGCTGGACTCCCTCGACCTCGACGCCACCGTGAAGGCAGCTGCCCGGGGGCGGATGTCGAACGCCGGCCAGGCCTGCAACGCGGCCAAGCGGATCGTGGTCGTCGAACCGCTCTACGACGACTTCGTCGCGAAGCTGACGGCTTCCTTCGAGCAGATGACGCCCGGCGACCCGATGGATCCCAAGACGGCCCTGGGTCCGCTCTCCTCGCAGAGCGCCGCCGACACCCTGGCCGATCAGGTCGACCGGGCAGTGTCCCAGGGCGCGACCGTGCTCACCGGTGGCAAGAAGGTCGACGGCCCGGGGGCCTACTACGAGCCCACGCTGCTCGCTGACGTCACGCCCGACATGGACGTCTACTCCGAGGAGCTCTTCGGGCCGGTCGGCGTGGTCTACAAGGTGGCATCGGCCGATGAGGCCGTCGACCTGACCAACTCGTCGGCGTTCGGGCTGAGCGGGTCGGTGTGGAGCTCCGATGAGACTCTCGCCCGTGAGACCGCCGACCGGCTGGAGGTCGGGATGGCCTTCGTCAACGAGCACGGTACGACGATGCCCGGCCTGCCGTTCGGTGGCGTGAAGCGCTCCGGCTTCGGCCGCGAGCTCGGACCATGGGGCATGGACGAGTTCGTCAACAAGAAGCTCGTCCGGGTCTCGAAGGCCCGCAACTGAGGGGCTGGAGTCAGATCACGGTCCAGGTGTCGCCGCCGCTGATCAGGCTGGTGAGCGCCTTGCGCTTGTCACCCTGGGCAGCGGAGGCGGTGACGATCTGGTCGCGAGCCTGGTCGTCGTACGTCGGCCGCGATACCTGGCGGAAGATGCCGATCGGCGACTGGTGAAGGACGCCGGCGTCGGTGAGCCGGGACAGGGCGAACGCCGTCGTCGGGTCCGCGGTGTGCGCGTCGTGGACCAGCAGGTCCTCGTCGGCCACCTCTGCGGTGTCGACCACCTCGACACCACCGGCGGCGGAGCGGGCGATGCCCAAGCTGTGCTGCCCGTCCTCGCGGGGGTTGCCGAACTTGATCGGCTCACCCTGGACGAGCGGGATGATCGCGTCGGCCTTCGTGTCGGGGTTCTTGATCGCGTCGAAGGCGCCGTCGTTGAAGATAGGACAGTTCTGGTAGATCTCCACCAGCGACGTGCCACGGTGGGCCGCGGCCGCGGAGAGCACCGAGCTGAGGTGCTTGCGGTCGGAGTCGATGGTGCGCGCGACGAACGTCGCCTCGGCGCCGAGAGCCAGGGAGACGGGGTTGAACGGGTGGTCCACCGATCCGGCGGGCGTCGACTTGGTGACCTTGCCGGGCTCAGAGGTAGGGGAGTACTGCCCCTTCGTCAGGCCGTAGATCCGGTTGTTGAACAGCAGGATCGTCATGTTCACGTTGCGCCGCATGGCGTGGATCAGGTGGTTACCGCCGATCGAGAGTGCGTCACCGTCGCCGGTCACCACCCAGACCGAGAGGTCCTCGCGCGCGGTGGCGATGCCGGTGGCGATGGCCGGGGCACGGCCGTGGATCGAGTGCATGCCGTAGGTCTCGAGGTAGTACGGGAACCGTGAGGAGCAGCCGATCCCGGAGACGAAGACGATGTTCTCGCGCAGCAGGCCGAGGTCGGGCAGGAACGACTGCACAGCCTTGAGCACCGCGTAGTCACCGCACCCGGGGCACCAGCGCACCTCCTGGTTGGAGGTGAAGTCCTTGCCGGTCTGTTTCTCCTCGGTCGTGGGCATGCCCACGAGGCCGGGGAAGGGAAGCGGCTCGGTGGTGGTCACTTCACGGTCTCCTTGCTCTCTGCCGCCGCGCCGGACCCAGCCTGAAACCGGGCCGAGTCGACGTCGCCGGTGGTAGTGCTGATCAGGTCGTTGATCGCCTCGGCGAGCTCGGCCGCTTTCAACGGAAGTCCGCGCACGTGGTTGTAGCCGACGACGTCGACGAGGTACTTCGCCCGGATCAGCAGCGAGAGCTGACCGAGGTTCATCTCGGGGATCATCACGGCGTCGTAGCGCTTGAGGATCTCGCCGAGGTCGTTGGGGAACGGGTTCAGGTGGCGCAGGTGAACCTGCGCGACGTCCATCCCCGCCTTGCGCACCCGGCGGCACGCCGCACCGATCGGACCGTAGGTCGAACCCCAGCCGAG
>JBDSXU010000448.1:0-3992 GCA_039926005.1 Marmoricola sp. | reverse complement strand
CAGGCACTTCATGTCGATCGAGGCGGCGTCGAGCTCGGCGAGGGTGGTGACGACGAGTGACTCCTCGTCGCGGCCGACGTCGCGGCCGACGACCACGACGGTGTCGGGCGACCGGTGCTCGAGGAGGAGCTTCTGGGTCTCGACGATCTGCTGGGTGCGCGACCTCGAGGCAGGGTTGTAGATCGCCAGGACCAGGTCCGCCTCGGCGATCGCGCGCAGGCGCCGCTCGACCAGCGACCAGGGCTTGAGCCGGTCCGAGAGACTGACCACCGCGAAGTCGGCGCCGATCGGGGCACCCGCGCGCGCCGCGACGGACTGCACGGCGCTGACGCCGGGCAGTACCCGGATGGCGACCTCGTCGTAGGCCGGGTCAGCGGCCGCCTCGAAGACGGCCGAGGCCATCCCGAACACCCCGGCATCCCCACCGGAGACGACTGCGACCTTCTCGCCACGGAGCGCGAGATCGAGCGCCAGCCGGGCTCGATCGAGCTCGACCGTGTTCCCCGAAGCGTGCCGCTGAAGGCCGATCCGCTGCGGCACCCGGTTGACGTAGGCGGCGTACCCGACGACATGGTCGACGGCTTCGAGTGCCGCCGACGCCTCTGGCGTGATCCACCCATCCGGACCCGGCCCCAGCCCGAGCACGACCAGCTCCCGAGCGGGCTGAACCGCATCCTTAACCGCCCCTGCCGACGAAGCAGGACCTCGCCGCCCCGTCGGCTCGTCGTGCGCCGAGTCCCCGGGGACGACGATCAGCGAGAAGTACGGGACTGACGAGGGATCCACATCGGCCACCGGGAGCCA
The DNA here is from genome assembly GCA_039926005.1 of Marmoricola sp. Lineage (GTDB taxonomy): Bacteria > Actinomycetota > Actinomycetes > Propionibacteriales > Nocardioidaceae > Marmoricola. The sequence continues at coordinate 3,188 of JBDSXU010000448.1, read as the reverse complement.
ACGCTCCTCCGGCATCGAGGCCCGCTCGACGTAGAGCGCGTGCTCGAGCCGCCCCGCCTGCTCCAGAGCCGACCGCACGGCCGGGAACGTTCGGCCGAGCTTCATGATGATCGCGCCGTCCGTGTCGGCCAGACGGCGGGCGAGCTCGGCCTCGGGCAGCGTGCCCGGCAGGATCGTCAGGATGTCGGTCTGCCGCACGAGCGGTGACGCGACGAGGGCGGTGGCCGCCGCGAACGCCGGGACACCGGGAACGACCTCGGTGGGGAAACGCTCGGAGAGCCGGTCGTGCATGTACATGTACGAGCCGTAGAACAAGGGGTCTCCCTCGGCCAGCAGCACCACCGTCCGCCCCGCCTCCAGGTGGACGATCAGGCGCGCCGCGGAGTCCTCGTAGAAGTCGGCAATCGCCCCGGCGTACCCACCAGGGTGCCTGGTGTGCCCGGTTGTCACCGGGTAGCGCAGCTCTTCCTCGATCGCGCCAGCGGGGATGAGCGAGGCCGCGATCCGCCGCGCGTTGGACTGTTTGCCGACGCCTGCGTGGTAGGCGATGACGTCCGCGGACCCGATGAGGCGAGCGGCCTTGAGGGTGATCAGCTCGGGGTCACCGGGACCGAGGCCGACCCCGTAGAAGCGGGCGGTCATTCCTCCTCCTGGGCCAGGGCGTTGACGGCCGAGGAGGCCATCGCTGATCCACCCCTTCGCCCGCGCACGGTGACGAACGCGATGTCGATGCCGTGGTCCTCGTGCAGCGAGACCAGTGCGTCCTTGGACTCAGCGGCGCCGATGAAGCCGACAGGACAGCCGACGATCGCTGCCGGGCGTGGTGCTCCGGCGATCAACATCTCCAGCAGGTGGAACAGGGCCGTGGGCGCGTTGCCGATGGCCACGACCGCGCCGTCGAGCTGCGGTTCCCACAGGGACACGGCTGCCGCGGTCCGGGTGGTGCTCCACTCCACCGACAGCGGCGCAACGCGCTCGTCGTTGAGGAAGCAGAGCACGGGATTGTCCGCGGGCAGCCGACCGGCGGTGATCCCCATCGCCACCATCCGTGCGTCGGTGATGATCGGAGCGCCGGCCGCGAGGGCCGCTCTGGCAGACGCCACCAGCCCCGGATGGATGACGAGGTCGGGCACGAGATCCACTTGGCCGCTGCCGTGGATCATCCGAACAGCGAGCTTCTCGGCGTCGGCGGGAATGCCCTCGAAGCTGGTCTCCCGACGAATGGTGGCGAATGACTCGAGGTAGATCGACGCCCCCTGGTCGAGGTAGTCATAGCGGCGAGGGGGCCGCTTCAGGCTCGTCACCGGACCGCCCCGACGTCCGGGACGAGTACGCCGCTCCACGGCGTCACCACCAGCTCGCGACCCTGCCCGAGAAGAAGATCGGCCAGACGCCTGGCAAGAGGACCGTCGATCACGCCCCCCGGTGCGGCGACGTGCACAGCGCCGTCCACAGGTCCGAACGGCAACGGGAGACTCGTGACCTGCGAAGCCACCGACCGAGCGACCGGCTGCACCAGCGGCTCGGCCAGTTCGTCGACGTGCCACGGGGCGTCCGGACCGGACCCGCGCGCGTCCAGGAACAGACCAGCCAGCCGGGTCAGGGCCCGTGCCGCGTCGGCCAGCCCGACGACGGGCCCCCAGCCGAGCGACCCGATCCGCAGCTGCGCGGTCTTCGCGGACAGCGCGACCAGACCGAGATCGGTCGACCGGCCCGCAAGGTCTCCGCGCCCGTCGTCGAGGACGAACAGGAACCGGCCGGGCAGCCGAGCAAGGGCTCGGTCGGCACACAGCCGCTGGTCGAGCTCGTCGGCGACCGGCCGGAGATCGACGAGGCCACCCCCCACGCCCGAGAGCGGACTGACCATCACGTTGCGCACGAGCTCATGTGTCCGGGAGGGGAGCAGCCCTGTCGCCTCGATCGCCGCCACCACATCGGGCGGTAGCTGGTCGTTGCGCGAGGGCAGGCCACGCACCTGCAGGTTGGCGCGGCGGGTGAGGTGCACGTTGCCGTCGCCGTACCGGCCGGCCAGCTCGCTCAGGGCCACCAGCGACCGTGGCGAGATCCGCCCACCGATCAGCCGCAGGCGGACCAGCGCGCCGTCGGCGGCCGACCACGGCCGGAGCACGCCAGGGCACTTGTCGGGTCGCGACCGGACGCTCGAGGTGATCGGCACTTCCAGTCCTTCGGGGTTCAGGGCCCGTGCGCGAAGCCCGCGGTTCCCGACGGCTGTTGCCGCAAGGGCCAGCAGGTCTTCGGACTCGGGATCACCCGGTGCGGAACACCTTCCCGGATCACCGATCCAGTGGCGGTCGCGAGAACCTCCCCGCGGCCCGTTCCGCCCGTCACCCATACCGCTGCGCGTCAGTCCCGGAATCTCACCGGGTTCCCTGACCCACACAGGATCGTGCAGGTCGACTGGCGTGTCGAGGCTATCAACACGAGGGCTCAGCGGAGGAGAGCGGTGACCACGTACGACGCGGCGAAGGTCACCAGCAGGACCAGCAGCACCAGGGCCACCAGGGGAACCTTCCGTCGCGGGGGTGCCTCGGCCGTCTCCACCTGCGCCGCGGCGAGACCCGCGAGGAACGACTCGATGTCCGGCCAACGCTGTGCCGGGTCGATGGCGAGGGCCTTGAGGATCGGGGCGTCGAGCCGTCGCGGGACCTCGGCGACCTGCGACGGGGCAGGCGGCAGCCGGGCGGCGACCAGGCTGGCGATCCCGTCCTCGCGCACGAGTCGCCCGGTCAGCAGCACGTAGGCGACCGCCCCGAGCGCGTGCACGTCAGCGCGGATGTCTAGCCCCTGCCCCAGTGCCTGCTCGGGTGCGATGTACGCCGGGGTGCCGACCACCTGTGTGAGCCCCGACGCGTGTGCGACCGCCTTGGCGACCCCGAGGTCGGCGACCAGCACCTCGGTGCCACCGTCGGGACGGGAGCGCAGCAGCAGGTTCTGCGGCTTGATGTCGCGGTGGATGATCCCGTGGCTGTGCAGGACGGCCAGGCCCGCGCCCGCCTGCCGGATGATGTCCAGCGACTGCTCGATGCTCGGGCGGCCCAGGGCGATCAGGTCGGCGACGGTGCCACGGTCGGCGTAGGACATCACGAAGTACGGCGTCCCGCTCTCGGTCTCGCCGTTGTCGTAGACCCGCACCACGTGGTCGGCGTCGGCGCGCCGCAGGATCCGGG
>JBDSXU010000447.1:0-4187 GCA_039926005.1 Marmoricola sp. | reverse complement strand
CGCCTCGGGAGCTGATCGGATCAGCGGTGTCGCTGTCTCGTCTCGGCCGACTTCTTCAACGGCAGCGTCACGGTGAAGGTCGCACCCCGCAGGGGCGCAGAGACGACCGAGATGTCACCACCGTGGCCCCGCGCGATGGACTCGACGATCGTCAGGCCCAGCCCGGTGCCCTGGATCGCACGCTCGAGTGCCGTGGAGGCGCGGAAGAACCTCGTGAAGAGCTCGTGCTGCTCGGCCTCCGGGATCCCGATGCCGCTGTCGCTGACCTCGATGCTCGCGTTGCCCTCCACCGTGCGCAGCTGGCAGCGGACCCAGCCACCGTCCTCGGTGAACTTGACGGCATTGCTCACCAGGTTGGACACCATGCGCTCGAGGTTCCGGGCATCTCCGTGGATCACCACCGGATCGGGGGGCGTCTCGAAGCTGAGGTCCAGGCGGCGTGGGGAGGTGACCGCGCTCAGGGCGGAGTGCGCAGCCCAGAGCACCTCACAGAGGTCCACGTCCTCCTGCTCGTGGCTGAAGGTCCCCGACTCGAGTCTCGAGAGGGTCAGGAGATCGTTGGCCAGCGCAGTCAGTCGATCGCTGTTGCGACCGATGGCATCGACGAACTCAGTCTGCGCCGGTGTGAGGTCTCCAGCGGCACCGTCGTGGAGCAGTTCGGTGTAGCCGGTGATGCTGGTCATCGGGGTGCGCAGCTCGTGGCTCACCGTAGCGACGAACTCGGTCTTGGCCTCGTCCAGCGCACGGAGGCGATCGACTGCCTCGCGCTCCATCTCGATGGTCGCGAAGAGCAGTTCCTCGGTCGTTCTCTGGTCGGTGATGTCGCGCGCGACAGCCAGGTAGCCGACCTGGCTCCCGAAGCTGTCCCTGATGGCGTCGACCGAGATCGACACCGTGAGCCGGGTTCCGTCCTTGTGCATCATGGCCCAGTCGTGCGCCCATTGTGCGGGGACGTAGGACCGGTGTTCTGCTGACAGTCGGACCTCGGGACGTCGGCGGTCATGGGCGCCGAAGTCGAACTCACGCCGTCCCCGGCGATCGAGTCTCGTGCTCGGCATCGCGAGCAGGCCCAGATCCACCGGCACATTCATAGCCTCGGCACGGGCGCGGAACTGGGTCGACTCGAAGAACCGCCGCGGGAACGTGGTTCCGAGCAGCTCCTGTGCTGAGTACCCCAGCATCTGCTCGGCGCCGGAGCTGAAGAACGTCACGCGCCCGTCGAGGTCGGTTCCGACGAACGCAGTCGTCGTGGCGGCTCGCATGAGGTGGCCGAACAAGCCAGAGGTCGACTGGGCGGCCGAGACGTCGATGCCCGTCACGACGAGATGGGTTCCCAAACCTTGCTCGTCGCGAAGGAACTGACCCGACCACGCGAAACGGCGTCGTTCGCCTGACCTCGTCTCGATGGTGCACTCATAAGACAGCGGCAACCCCGCCCTGAGTGAAGCGTCGTACGCCGCCTTCATCGCGGGTCGCTCGCCCGGCTCGACGATGGTCCTCCACAGTGGCCGGTCGAGCAGCTCAGCGCGTGGATAGCCGGTCATTGTCTGTGTCGGTGCGTTCATGTCGACAACGTTTCCGGTGGTGGGATCGATCACCATGACGACGCAACCGGTCGCGTCCAACACCGCGGTCCTCGTGCTCGCCCCGTCGGGCCCCCACGATGAGCGTCTGCGCCGGAGCCGGTTCATCGGTCCGCCCATGACAGCTCGGGTGCGGGTGAGCCGAACTCCCTGAACGAAGCCGCCGGCAGGGATGGCGAGAAGTGGTTCCCCTGGTAGAAGTCGCACCCGAGCGCCAGCACCGACTGATACTGGCCTTCGGTCTCCACTCCCTCTGCCACCGTCCGCATCCCGAGGCGGTGCGCGAGTGTCACCACCGCCTCCACGATGTGCATGCTCTGGGAGCTGAGGCCAAGGTCGCCGACGAAGCTCCGGTCGATCTTCACGATGTCCACCGGGAAGTCGCGCAGGTTGCTCAGTGAGGAGCTCCCGGTGCCGAAGTCGTCGAGCGCGATCTGGACCCCGATCTCCCTCAGGGCATCGAGGACGATCAGTGCGCGGTGCCGGTCCTGGATGAGCGCGCCCTCGGTCACCTCGAGGGTGACGCGCTCAGAGTGCACGCCCGCTTCCTCCAGCGTCTGCTTCACGTAGGGGACGAACGTCGAGGAGATCAGCTGGAGGGGGGACACGTTGATCGCGACCCCGAGCTGGACACCGTCAGGCGCGTGCCACCTGGACAGCTCAAGGCAGGCCTGGTCCAGGACGGTCCGCCCGATGTCGACGATCAGTCCCGAGTGCTCGGCAAGGGTGATGAAGACAGCAGGGTCCACCGGCCCCAGCGAGCGGTGCGACCACCGGAGCAGCGCCTCTGCGCCGGTCAGGCGCTGGTCGGCAGTCGAGACGATCGGTTGGTACTCGAGCCGCAACTCCCCGCGTCCGTGGGCCCTGCGCAGGTCTTCGCTGAGGTTGAGGCGTTGGTCGCTCTCGTGCAGCCGCTCCAGGTCGACGACTCCGAAACCGTCACCGCCACCTCGCTTGATCTGGTACATCGCGGCGTCGGCCTGGCGCAACAGCTGTTCAGCCACCTGGACTCCCCCACTGGTGAAGCTGCCCTGAGCCTGCGCAGACCCCTGCCCGGGCCCCGAGCGCAGCGTGGAAACCGCGATGCCCACACTTGCCGTGGTCCGCACCTCCGTGCTGGAGAGCTTGAAGGGCTGCTCCAGCGCTTCCTTGACGCGAGCGGCCACCAGGGGACCTCGCGACGGGTCGTCCATGTCCTCACAGATCATGACGAACTCGTCCCCGGCAAGGCGCGCAACGGTGTCACCGGGTCGAAACAGGAGGCTGAGCCGTCTCGCGACTGAGACGAGCAGCTCGTCGCCGACGTGGTGGCCGAAGGTGTCGTTGACCCGCTTGAACCTGTCCAGGTCGGCGAACAACACGCCGACGCACGTCCCGGATCGCCGGGTTCTCGACACTGCATGCTCCAGCCGGGTCACCAGCAGCGTGCGGTTCGCGAGTCCGGTCAGACCGTCGTGCATGGCGGTGTGGCGAGCGCTCGCCGAGGCCACCTTCAGGTCATCTCTCGCCTGCGCGTTGAGCAGGTAGGCGGTCGCGACGTCCGCGAGCGTCTGCGCGGCAGCCATCTCGGACTCGTCGAGGGAGCCCGCCATCGTGCGGTACAGGTCGAGCGCGCCGAGGCACCGATCGCCGTCGCGCAGTGGGAACGTGAAGACGGCGGCGAGCCCCTCGGCGAGGGCCAGCCGGGTGAACTCCGCGAAGCGGAGGTCCTTGGCGAGATCAGGGATGGCGATCGGTGCGTCGGTCTGGAAGGCAGCCAGACAGGGACCTTCCCCGAGTTCGGTCTGCAGCTGCTCGAAGCGCATCGCCGACTCGTCGGAGGCCGCGATGAAGCGCGGGTTCGTCGTCGGGGAGATCAGGGTCACGCCGGCTGCGGAGATCGGCAAGACGTCGACGATCCGTTCGACCAGGTGGTCCAGGATGCCCTGGATCGGGAAGTCCGTCGCCAGGGTGCGGGCGAACTCGCTGAGCACGTCGGAGAGACGGTCCTCGAGAAGCACACCAAACCCCCAGACAGACTCGCGATCCGCGGGGGCTGGGCGGTCATCGCTCGTGAACGGTCAGGCTGGCGACCAAATGCGCGTCAGGTCTGTGCCAGTTCACCAAAGATACCCCTGAAATGTGGTTGGCAAGAGGAAATGCCCGACTGGCTGCAAGGTTCACCCAGGGGGTCAACCCCCGAGCGTGGCGACCATGACCGCCTTGATCGTGTGCATGCGGTTCTCGGCCTGGTCGAAGACGATCGAGTTCTCCGACTCGAAGACCTCATCGGTGACCTCCAGCGCAGCGAGCCCCGTGCTCTGAAAGAGCTGTTCGCCGACCGCCGTCTCGCGATTGTGGAACGCAGGCAGGCAGTGCATGAAGCGAACCTCGGGGTTGCCGGTCTTCTCGAGCAGCGCACGGTTCACCTGGTAGGGCAGGAGCAGGTCGATCCGCTGCTTCCAGGTCTCCTCGGGCTCGCCCATGGAGACCCACACGTCGGTGTAGACGAAGTCGACCCCGTCCACTCCGGTGGCCGGGTCGTCGGTGTGCGTGATGCGAGCACCCGTCGTCGCCGCTATCTTCGCGGCCGCCTCGACCACAGCGGGAGGGTTGCGCAACTCG
>JBDSXU010000446.1:0-2730 GCA_039926005.1 Marmoricola sp. | reverse complement strand
CTCGCGGCGAGGCGCCGGGCGACCTCACGGTGATGGCAATCAGCACCGAGGACCTCGGCGCCGGCGAGTTCGATGCGCACGGCATGAACCCGGTCGCGGTACTCGGGACACTCGGCAGTCTTGGTGGGACGCTCCCGCCGACCTACGTCGTGGGCTGCCGCCCGGAGAGCGTCGAGGAGGGCATCGGCCTCAGCGACTGTGTGGCGGCCGCCGTGCCCGGAGCCGTCGCGGAGATCCGCGCACTGCTCGAGGACCTCTGCGCCAGCCCGCAGCCCGAGTCGGTCGGCACCAGGGGGCTCTGAACATGTGCCTAGGAATCCCGGGACGGGTCATCGGCCTTGCAGAGGGCTACGAGGGCCAGATCGCCCTCGTCGACGTCGAGGGCGCGGAGCGTCGCGTCAACGTGGGAATGCTGGAGGAGCCGCCGTCGGCAGGTGACTGGGTGCTGATCCACATGGGTTTCGCGATGGAGGTCATCGACGAGAACGGGGCCCGCACCGCCCTCAGCGGTCTGCAGCTGATGGGCAGTGGTCGGGTCTCGCGGATCCGTCGCAGGTTCGAGGTCCTCGGGCTGGTGCAAGGGGTCGGCTTCCGTCCGTTCGTCTACGTCACCGCCTCGGAGCTCGGCCTCAGCGGCACGGTGGCGAACACCCCGTTCGGCGTGGTGGTCGAGGTCGAGGGCGAGCCCGACGCGGTGGACATGTTCGGACGACGCCTCGTCGAGGACGCGCCACCCATGGCCCAGGTGGAGGGCCTGACGGAGTCGGAGGTCGCCACGCTCGGCGGCACGGGGTTCACGATCGAGCACAGCTCGGGTGGTGAGGGTCGGACGTTGGCCTCCCCTGACGTCGCACTCTGCGAGGACTGCCTGGCGGAGCTGACCGATCCGGTGAACCGACGGCATCGGCATCCGTTCATCACCTGCACGAACTGTGGACCACGCTTCACCATCATCGGCTCCCTGCCCTACGACCGCGCGAGCACCACGATGGCCGCCTTCGAGATGTGCGAGGCGTGCCGGCACGAGTACGACGACCCCACCGACCGTCGCTTCCACGCACAACCCATCGCCTGCCCCGAATGCGGGCCGACTCTCGAGCTGATCGGTTCGGGGTTCGAGGCACGCGGGGAGACTGCCCTCCAGGAAGCGAGGGAACTGCTCGCGACCGGTCGGATCCTGGCCGTGAAGGGACTGGGGGGCTACCACCTGGCCTGTGACGCGGGCAACGAGGAGGCGGTGGCCGAGCTGCGTCGCCGGAAGCGTCGCGGCGACAAGCCGTTCGCCCTGATGGTCCGGGACGCCCCCACCGCGCAACGGCTGGTCTCGATGTCTCAGGACGAGGAGCACCTGCTCACCGGGACGCGCAAGCCGGTCGTGCTCCTCGCCCGCCGAAAAGAAGCCGACGTCCTGGTGGCACCGTCCGTCGCGCCGGGCAACCCCGACCTCGGCGTGATGCTGCCGTACACCCCCCTGCACGTGCTGCTCCTCGAGGCACCCGGACCCGACGCGTTGGTGATGACCTCCGGCAACCTGTCCGGGGAGCCGATCGTCTTCGACGACGAGGAGGCAGTGGCGCGGTTGGCGCGACTCGCCGATGCCTGGCTGCGTCACGACCGGCCGATCCAGGTCCCCTGCGACGACTCGGTCGCGCGGTTCGTGGCCGGTGCGGAACTGCCGGTGCGGCGCTCGCGCGGCCATGCTCCGCTGCCGGTAGCGCTCCCGTTCGAGATCGCGCCCACCCTGGCGGTCGGCGCGGACCTGAAGAACACGTGCGCGGTCGGCGAGGGCCGCTACGCGTGGCTCAGCCAGCACATCGGGGACATGGACGACCTTGCGACCTTCGAGGCCCTCACCGGCACCGAGGCACACCTGGAACAGCTCACCGGCGTGATCCCGCAGCAGCTCGTGTGCGACGACCACCCGGGCTATCGCTCGAGCCGTTGGGCGAGGGACCACGCTGCCGGTCGGCCGGTCACCAGCGTCCAGCACCACCACGCCCACATCGCCTCCGTGATGGGCGAGCACGGACTGGGACGAGACGAGCGCTGCATCGGGATCGCCTTCGACGGCACCGGTTACGGCACCGACGGGGCGGTCTGGGGTGGCGAGGTGATGGTCTGCGGCTACAAGTCGTTCCGGCGTACGGCGCACCTGGCCTATGTGGCCCTTGCCGGCGGTGACGTGAGTGTGCAACGCCCCTACCGGATGGCCCTCGCGCACCTGCATGCCGCCGGGCTGGCGTGGGACGCCGACCTGCCCCCGGTTCAGGCCTGCCCGGCACAGGAGCGCGGCGTGCTGGACCACCAGCTCGCCAGTGGTCTGGGCTGTGTGCCCACCTCGAGCATGGGCCGGCTCTTCGATGCCGTCGCGTCGCTGTGCGGGGTGCGCCACGTCGTCGACTTCGAGGCACAGGCAGCCATCGAGCTCGAGGGACTCGCGCGCACGGCTGGTCAGCCAGGGCCGGACGGCTACGGCTTCACCATCGAGGAGGCCGGCGAAGCACCGGCGATCGCTGACCCGGGACCCGTCGTACGCGCTGTGGTGACGGACCTCCGGGCCGGCGTCGCACTGCCCGACATCGCGGCCCGCTTCCACGACGCCGTCGCAGAGCTGGTCGTCGACCTCGCCCGGCTCGCCCGGACGGCTTCCGGCCTCGACGTCGTTGCCCTGGGCGGCGGGGTCTTCGCCAACGCCTGGCTCCTCGAGGCCGCCCAGCATCGCCTGACCGA
>JBDSXU010000445.1:0-2965 GCA_039926005.1 Marmoricola sp. | reverse complement strand
AGATCCACGCGGCCAACGGCTACCTGTTGCACCAGTTCCTCGACCCGACGATCAACCTCCGCGAGGACGCCTACGGCGGCTCGCCCGAGAACCGCGCGCGCCTCGTGATCGAGGTCGTCACCGCCGTGGCCGAGGCGATCGGTGCCGACAAGGTCGGGCTGCGCATCTCCCCCGGACACCAGTTCAACGGTGTCGGTGAGGAGCCCGGGGACGACCTCGACGCGACGTACCGCGCGCTCGTCGACGGCGTGTCCCCGCTGGGGCTCGCCTACCTCAGCGTGCTGGCCAGCCCTCTGACCGAGCTCACGGGCGACCTGCGCCAGCGCTTCGGCGGCTCGGTGCTGCTCAACGACGGGTTCGGCGACGTGACCACGCTGGAGTCCGTGGAGAAGCTGCTCGAGACGGGTCTCGCGGACGCCATCGTGGTGGGTCGCCCGTTCCTGGCCAACCCCGACCTGAACACCCGCTGGGAGCAGGGCGCGGAGCTCAACGACCCGGACGCCGCCACCTTCTACGGCGGCGGTGCGAAGGGCTACACCGACTACCCGACGCTCGGCCAGGTGTCCTGAGACCGCGCCGCACCCGCTTGTAACGCGGGGTTCGTGCCGCTGAGTGTCCTCCCGGGGGAGCACTCACTGACGTGGACCCCGCGTTACAAGCCGGATCGACCGGTGAAAGGCGGGTCCAGAGCCGGGGTCGATCAGCTCCATGTGACCCACCCCGGGCAGATCGTGCAACTCGACCCACGGATGGGCGGCCACGAAGCCGCGGCTGAGCGAGATCGGCACGTCCACGTCCTCCTCGCCGTGCACAATCGTGATCTCCGAGGAAGGTCTGCGACGGAACAGCACCATCGGGTCGGCCTGATCGGGGTCCACGTCCCCGAGCAGTGCCTGGGTCGCGTTGGCTCCGAGGCCGAGCCGGATCGCCTCCCGCAGGTCGCAGACGGGAGCGAGGGCGACCACACGCTCGATCGGCAGTCCCGTGGTGGCCAGCCAGAGCGCGAGGTGCCCACCGGCCGAGTGCCCCGCGACGGTCACCGGGCCGAGCCGGAGGCCGAGTCCCTCGAGCAACCCCGGCAACCGACTGACGGCCAGGTGGACGTCCTCCCCAGTGGTCGGCCAGCCTCCGCCGCCGCGAACCCGGCGGTACTCCGGGGTCACGACCAGCCAGCCCTGCTCGGCCAGCGCCCGCGCCATCGACCGGGTGTGTCGGCGGTCGTAGTCCACCTTCCAGAACCCACCGTGCAGGAGTACGACGACCCTGTCGGCCGGTGAGCCGCCCGCGTCGCGCGGAAAGTGCAGGTCGATAACGGCATCGTCATGGTCGGCGTACCTGATCGTCGCGTCCGGAAGGGAGCGTCGGCTCATGGGCTGAGGTTAGTGGTAGCGATCTCGCCAGTGTCCGCGACCGAGGCTGCTGGCGGCCGGAACGTCCCGAGTAGGGTGCCGAGCATGACCAAGTGGGAATACCTGACCGCCCCTGTGCTCGTGCACTCCACCAAGCAGATCCTCGACAACTTCGGCTCCGACGGCTGGGAACTCGTGCAGATGGTCCCGGGGATGAACCCGGAGAACCTCGTCGCCTACTTCAAGCGTCCGGTCCAGTGACCGACGGATCGACCCCCGAGGAGCGACTCGCCGACCTCGGGCTCAGCGTTCCCGAGGTGGCCAAGCCGGTCGCGGCGTACATCCCGGCCGTGCGCAGCGGCAACCACGTCTTCACCTCCGGTCAGCTGCCCATGCGGGACGGACAGCTGATGCTCACCGGCAAGGTCGGCGGTGAGGTGAGCCCGGAGGAGGCCGTGGAGTGTGCGCGGCAGTGTTCGCTGAACGCGCTCGCGGCGATCCGCGCCGAGGTCGGGGACCTGTCCGCGATCAAACGCGTCGTCAAGGTCGTCGCGTTCGTCGCGTCGACCCCCGACTTCACCGGCCAGCCGCTGGTGGCCAACGGGGTCTCCGAGCTGCTCGGTGAGGTCTTCGGAGACGCGGGTCGGCACGCCCGGTCGGCCGTCGGCGTCTCCGTCCTGCCGCTCGACGCCCCTGTCGAGGTCGAGCTCCTCGTCGAAGTCTGATGGTGAGAGTCCGGCTCCCACCGCAGCTGGTGGCCGATGCCAGGGCGTTCTCCGAGGGCACTCGCGAGCCTGCCGAGCCCCGCAACGCCGCGACGGTGGTGCTGCTGCGACCCGGTCCGGAGGGACCCGAGGTCTACCTGCTGCGCCGACAGACGTCCATGGCGTTCGCGGCCGGGATGTGCGTCTTCCCGGGTGGCGGCGTCGACCCGCGCGACTTCGACCACGAGATCGCCTGGGCCGGCCCCGGACCAGGCGAGTGGGCAGCGCGGCTGGGCACCGACGAGGCGACTGCGCGTGCCCTGGTGTGCGCCGCCGTGCGGGAGACCTTCGAGGAGTCGGGCGTCCTGCTGGCCGGGGAGTCTGCCGACATCGTGGTCGCCGACACGACCGGTGAGGAATGGGAGACCGATCGCGCGGCCCTCGAGGCCCGCGAGCTCGCCTTCACGGAGTTCCTGGAACGTCGGGGCCTCGTCCTGCGCACGGATCTGCTCGGCGTATGGGCGGCCTGGCTGACACCGATCTTCGAGCCCCGCCGCTATCGCACGTGGTTCTTCGTCGCGGGCCTGCCCGAGGGCCAGCGCACCCGGGACGTCTCCACCGAGTCGGACCAGGTCACCTGGCTTGCGGCCATGCAGGCCGTGCTCGATGTCGAGGAGGAGCGCATGCTCATGCTTCCCCCCACCTACCTCACCTGTCTCGAGGTCGCCCAGTACGCCGACCCGGGCGGCGTCCTCGACGCGGCCCGGGGGCGCATCGTCGAGATGTTCATGCCGCAGGTCGAGCAGAACGACGATGGCGCAACCCTCTCGATCCCGGTGCGGCTCGAGGCGCTCCTGGAGAGCAGGTCATGAGCAAACCAGCGAGTGGGCCGGCCCCCTGGGCGGGTGGCGC
>JBDSXU010000444.1:0-4984 GCA_039926005.1 Marmoricola sp. | reverse complement strand
CACCGAAGAGCCTGCTTGCTCGTTAACTCCGAAGAGCATGCTTCGCCCTCAATCTCGTAGACCGCGGGCACGTGTTCGAACTGTTTGCCTCTCGGCGGGCGCCGGATTGACGCGCCTGAACGCGGCGATATGACGCAGGTGGCGCGTTCGACCCAGGTGTTCGCGTCGGCTGGCAGCGGTGAGTCGGCGGAGGTTCGACCGGTCGTTGGTGTCGCGCCGCCGGGGGCGAGCGTGTCGCCTGTTTGTACTGCGAAGTACATGGGCCGAATCTCTGGGTGTGGATCCGAGGAGATCCGCGATCGTCCAACCTCTCCGTAGTTGTTCTGGTGGGCAGAGGGTTCAAGGTCACGTTGTGCCCCGCTCCCGGGCACCGACTTTGCGTTGGGGGTCTGCGAGCAGGTCTGCGCGGTGCGCCAGGATGACGAGCTGAACTCGGTCTCTTGCATCGAGTTTGGCTAGCAGGTTTCCGATGTGGGTCTTGGTGGTGCCGGCGCTGATGTGCAGCCTCTGCGAGATCTCGTCGTTGGTGAGCCCAGCGCCGATCAGGGCGAGGACCTCTCGCTGTCGCTCGGTGGTGGCCTCCAGGATCCGTCTCTGCTCGGCACCGGTGTCTGGCTGCGGGCTGGTGCGACGCGCGAATTGGTCGATGAGACGGCGGGTGACTCCGGGGGAGAGGAGCGCGCCGCCGGCGGCGACGGCCCGGATGGCGGTAAGCAGTTCGACGGGTGGGGTGTCTTTGACGAGGAATCCGCTGGCGCCGCCGCGGAGCGCGGCGTAGACGTACTCGTCGATGTCGAAGGTGGTCAGCACGATGACACGCGCGGTGGTGGTGGAGGTGATGGTGGCGGTCGCAGCGAGGCCATCGGTGCCTGGCATCCGCACATCCATCAGGATGACGTCTGGGCGCGTTGTCACGGCAGATCGCACGGCCTCGTCGCCGTTGCCGGCCTCGCCTACCACGTGCATGTCCGGTGCAGTGTTGACGATGCCGACCAGACCAGCCCGGACGAGCGCCTGGTCATCGACGACCATCACCCGGATCGTCACGGCGTGACCAACCTGGCTCCTGGGATTGGCAGGTGACATGTCACCTGGAAGCCGCCGCCGGGCATCGGGCTCGCTGTGAGCCTGCCACCCATGCTGGCCGCCCGCTCGCGCATGCCGAGCAAACCGTGGCCCGCAACGATTGGAGTGACGGTGCCTGGCGGGGTGGCAGTGGCACCGGCATCGCGGATCGTGAGGCACAGGCCCGCGTCGTCGCGGCGCATCGTGACTGTCGCGTGGTTCGCCTCCGAATGTCTGAGGACGTTGGTCAGCGCTTCCTGGATGATGCGGTAGGCCGTCAGCTGGACCATGGGCTCCAGTCCCGAAGGGTCCTCGGAGTCGAAGCACACTGTCAGACCTGCTGCCTCCAAGCTCGCGGCCAACTGTGCGAGGTCGTCCAGTCCTGCGGCTGGTGATGCTGGAGCGGCGGTCGCTGGATCTGGGGACTGCCGTAGAACCGTGAGAAGCTGCCGGAGCTCGATGAGCGTCTGCCGGCCGGTGACCTCGATGATGCTCAGGGCCGACCTGGTGGCCTCGGTGTCGTTGCCGACCACCAGACCGCCGAACCCGGCTTGGACGGTGATCAGGCTGATCCCGTGGGCGACCACGTCGTGGAGTTCCCTTGCGATGTTGAGGCGCACCCGAGCGAGTTCGAGCTCGGCGCGTTCGACCTCTGCCTGCCTGAGCCGACGCTCACCCGCCAGACGGCGGCCCAGATCACGTCGTTGCAGGTTGGCAGCCAGTCCGAGCGTCCAGCTCACCAGATAGGCGGGCACGAACAGGGCAACCGCGCCGAGGTGGCGGAGGTCCGGGAGTGCGGTCAGCCACGCCGCGGTGACCGCGGCTCCAACCGCAGCCACGCCCCACCCGAACTGTGACTGGGCGGCCGCGGAGTACAGCACGAGCACCAGCGGCGCGAGCGCCACCGACGTGGCTCGAGGTTCGACCATCTGGCACACGACGGTGCCGATGGCCAGGACGGCCACCCACGCGATCGGCTGCCGACGCCGCCACCCGATCGAGGCACCGAAGGTCACTGACCCGACCAGCGCCAGCGCTGCGCCGATCCCCGTTGAGGACTCGTTGAGGAGGATCAGGCCCGCCAGCACGGCATACCAGACGCCCAGTGCCAGATCGACCCTGCTCCAGAATCGACGTTCGCTCACCAGGACACGGTAGTCGCAGCGAGAGGCTCTGAGATCGGCCCAGGGTCCTAGGCCGGGGGACCGAGGGAAGCCCGGGAAGAAAGCAGCCCCGGACCGCGGTCTGGTCCGGGAACCGGCCCGGGGTCAGATGACGCCGGGTCCCGCCGACGGCAGTGTGAGGGTAGTCCGATCCGTGAGCCTGACAGGAGATGTCGATGATCGAGATCGACCATCTGACCAAACGGTACGGCGGCCGTCTCGCCGTCGACGACCTCACCTTCAACGTGAGCCCGGGACGTGTCACTGGCTTCCTCGGTCCGAACGGCGCCGGTAAGTCGACCACCATCCGGTCGATCCTCGGTCTCGCTACCCCGGACGGTGGCCGCGTAGTGGTCAATGGGAAGCCCTATCGCTCCGGAGAGACACCACTGCGCATTGTCGGGTCCCTGCTCGACGGCAATGGCTTCCACCCCGGACGAGGAGCGCGCCAACACCTGGACTATCTGGCTGCGAGTAACGGACTACCGCCTCGCCGCGTGCACGAGGTACTCCAGCTCACGGGCCTGACCACGGTCGCGCGCCGCCGCGTCGGCACCTTCTCCCTCGGCATGAAGCAACGTCTCGGCATCGCCGCCGCTCTGCTCGGCGACCCCCAGATCCTGGTACTCGATGAACCCACAAACGGACTGGATCCAGAAGGGATCTTGTGGCTCCGTGGCTTGTTGAAGGAGCGGGCAGCCGATGGCGGCACTGTACTTGTCTCGAGTCACCTGATGACCGAAATGTCCCTGACCGCCGACCACCTGGTCGTGATCGGGCGAGGCCGGCTCCTCGCCGACGTGAGCCTCGCAGACCTCGTCCAAGCGGCCACCGGGGACCAGGGCGATCCGCGCACGCTCGAGGACGCCTACCTCCACCTCACGCGAGGAACCGAGCAGTTCCAAGCAGTCGATGTACCCCGACCCCCGGCAGGAGACGGCAGGTGAATGCATTCCCACTGCTACTCCGAGCCGAGTGGATCAAGGTCCGTTCCCTGCGTTCGACCTACCTGATGATCGCGCTTGCGGTCCTGGTGGGACTCGGCGTCGGGCTGCTGTACCTGACCTCCACCGCAGACGCTTGGGCCACCACGCTGACTGCACGGGATCGAGCGGCCTTCGATCCCGTGGCCGATGCATTTTCTGGATTCCAATTCGCCGAACTGGTCCTTGCCGCGCTCGGGGTGCTGATTGCCACCAGTGAGTACACCACCGGAACCATCAGCGCCACCCTGACCGCGGCGCCGCGGCGCCTGCGGGTCTTCGCGGCCAAGCTGGCCGTGCTCACCACCGTGGCACTCCCGATCTGTCTCGCGTGCTCGTTCGCGGCCGTCCTGCTGGGCCAACAGGCACTCCATGCCGTCCCCGACACAGCAGTCCATGTCGGGCTGGGTAATGCCCACGTCCTACGGGGCATCATCGGAGCAGGCCTCTACATGACCGCCGTAACCCTGGTCGGCTTCGGAATCGGCGCCCTCCTGAGGCACACCCCAGCGGCCCTCACCCTCATGTTCTCCCTGGTGTTCCTCGCCTGGCCCGCGGCGCGTGCCCTCGAGGGGTTCTCCTACCTCCCTGACCGCTGGCTACTCGTCAACGCCGCAGACGCCCTTGTCGCCACCCACGCAACGACCGGACCCAACGTGCCGCGAACACCGTCCTATGCCATGGCTTGGGTGGAAATCATGATCTACGTCCTGGTGTTCGTGGGCCTGGGCGCCTGGCGGTCGAGCCGTGATGTCCCGGGCTGACCAACCGGCGCTCGATCGATCGCTCCACCCCGGAGGCAGGCTCCACAGGCCGCGCTCCGGCCGACGGTTGCTGCACGATGAATGACGGGCAGTGGTGCGGCCCAGTTTGCTCGCGAACTCTCCCGGATGTTGGCGGTCGCCAAGCCGGGGAGCAGGGAGAGTGCAGATCGCGAGCAACGAGCGCCTTGGTCGACGCTCGCACACCCTGACAGTCACTCGCGGTGATATGACGCGCCTCGGGATCGGTGCGGGTTCTCGGCGTGCGGCGGGTTTCGGGTTCAGGCCGTGGCGGATCGCCGCGACGGGGTCAGCATCAGGACGACAGCCATCAGGGTCGCGCCCAACAGGATCGCGAGCAGCAGCTTGTTCAGTGCCGGGCGGTCTAGGAAGAACGCCGGTAGGGCGCTGAGCACCGACGCGATCTGCGCGCCGGCTGCCAGGCGGACCGCCCGGTTGCTCTCGCGGCGCCACCCGATGGTCACGGCGATGACGGTTACCAGGCCGCAGAGCGACTCGGTGACCAGGACTGCCATCGGTGGACCGACGGATCCCGGGTCGGGCGCGCCACGCAGGAACATCGGCACGCCGATTAGGCCGAGCAGAAACGCGAGGGTGAGGCCGATCCTGTTGCGCGGTGACAACGACACGTCCACCATCTTCGCGCCCGGGAGCATCACCTGGCTACCTCGTGGAGCGCGCGGGGGTGGCGTTCCCGGACTAGCTGCATCACACCTACGACCATGGCCCACACTCCGACCAGAGAGACCAGGTCGAACAGCGGCGTGAACGTTGCCATGAAGGGAGCCGTGACGCCGGCCAGCGCGTAGCCCGACCCGCCTATGACGCCGAGCACCGCGACGTACGAGTTGCCGAGCACCCGGCTTCGAGCCCCCGCCACGGCCAGCATCGCGAAGGCGATCCCGAGCATCGGAACTGTAATGGTCTCGACTGCGGCATGGGTGTACAGCAGTGGCGTGTTCTCACCGGCCACGATGTGGGGGTCATCGAG
>JBDSXU010000443.1:0-5134 GCA_039926005.1 Marmoricola sp. | reverse complement strand
CAGAGCTACGGCGTTGACCTCACTCAGGGCGAGTTTCCGGACCTGGCAGCGGGGACCGCAAGCACGGAGACCCGCCCGAGGTGCGACGGCGCCTACCACCGGGTGACCTTCTGGGTGACTTCAGTGCAGGATGTTGCCTTCCACCGCGGGTGGGTCCTGGTCAACGCGTCTCTCAGCCTGCTGGACCCACACAGCTTCGACCCGGTCGCCGCGGCGGGAGCGAGCAGGTCGGTGCGGGTGCGCTAGGAGGCTGCTGAACCTCCAAGACGGTCAGCCGAGTCTTTCCCGCACCACGTCGTCGAGCACCCCGAGGGGCAGCGAGCCCGAGTCGAGCACGGCCGAGTGGAACCTCTTGGCCTCGAAGCGGTTCCCCTGCCGTTGCTCGGCCTCGGCGCGCATCCGCTGGATCTCCAGGCGCCCGACCATGTAGGAGGTTGCCTGGCCCGGGCTGACCACGTAGCGGTCGATCTCCGGGCGGACGACGCCCTCGGCAAGCGGGGAGTTGGCCACCATGTAGTGGACCGCCTGTTCCCGGCTCCAGCCGAGTGCGTGCAGGCCGGTGTCGACGACGAGGCGGCAGGCCCTCAACGAGTCGGCGGCATACATCCCCATCCGGTCGACGGCCGAGGTGTAGAGACCCATCTCGTCGGCGAGTCGTTCGGCGTAGAGCCCCCATCCCTCGGCGTAGGCATCGTTGCTGATGTGCTTGCGGAACTCCGGCAGACCCTCGAGCTCGCTGGCGATCGCGATCTGGAGGTGGTGTCCGGGGATGCCCTCGTGGAACGCCATCGACTCGAGCTCGAAGGTGCCCCAGGCCGTCGGGGCCGAGACGTTGACGAAGAACGTGCCTCCCCGGCTGCCGTCCCTGGCGGGCGGGAAGTAGAAGGCCAGTGGCCCGGTAAGGGTCGACTGCACCTCACACGGCGCCTGCGGCAACACCTCGAACCACTGCGGCATCGCGTCCCAGGCACGCCGCATCGCGATCTCGGACGCCGCCACCAACTGCTCGCCCGATCGAAAGTGCAGCCGCGGGTCGGTGCGCATGGCCTCGAAGATCGCCTGAAGGTCGTCGGTGCCGACGACCTCGGGCCCGAGGCCGCGGTACTCCTCGGCCAGCTTCTCGATCTGCGCGAGCCCGATGTCGTGGATCTCCTGGGCAGTCTTGCTGGTGGTCGTGGCGTAGCGCAACGTCGCGGCGTACGCCTCTTCACCGTCGGGCAGCCAGCTCACGCCGCAGTGGTCGTCTGGTCGGCCGAGCGGCAGCACCTCGTCGCGCAGCACGTCGCGGTAGGCACGCAGGCCGGGGCGTACGTCGGTCTCGATCACGCGGCGCAGCCTCGCCTTCCACCCGTCGACGTCCAGACCGGACGGCGGCATGGTGGTCACCAGGAGCGGGTCGTCCGCGGTGGGAGTCGCGAGCAGGTCGTCGATCTGGGCGACGGTGTCGGCCGCGGCGAAGGCAGCCGGGAACCGTCCGGCGGCCACACCCTCGCGCTGCCGATCGGCCAGCTCGCGGTAGTAACGGCCGAGCCCGCTGAACTTCTCGACCAGAGCCTCGGCGACGTCCGCGCAGGGCAGCGCCAACATCGCGACGACGATGGGCATCGAGACCTGCTGGCCGAAGATCGGGTCGGGTGCGAGCTCGGTGAGCCGCGCCTCGAGCAGGTCGGCGCGGGTGGTCGCACCCGAGGCCAGCACGGACCTCGTGATCCGCTGCTGCCCCTCCAGGCTGCTCTCCTCGATCCTCTCCGCCCGCTGCGCGAAACGACGCATGGCCGCGATCTCGTCGTCCTCGGAGTCACGAGTGACCTGCTCGAAACGACCTGCCTGGCTGTAGTCACCGAGCAGGTGGGCCTCGGTCGGCTCGACCTCCAGATAGTGGGCCCAGTACTCCTCGGCGAGGGTGTCGATGCTGTCGGTCATGCGCCGTCCTTCAGGTCAGGGGTGGGTCAGGCCGAGCTTCTGGGCGGTCTCCTCACGCATCTGCACCTTGCGGATCTTGCCGGTGACGGTCATCGGGAACTCGTCGACCAACAACACGTAGCGCGGGATCTTGTAGTGGGCGAGCTTGCCGTGAGCGAAGTCGCGAACCTTCTGCTCGTCGAGTGGGTCGGCTCCCGCGCGAAGCTTGATCCAGGCGGCCAGCTCCTCGCCGTAGCGCTCGTCCGGTACACCGATCACCTGGACGTCCTCGATGTCCGGGTGGGTGTAGAGGAACTCCTCGATCTCGCGTGGATAGATGTTCTCGCCGCCGCGGATCACCATGTCCTTGATGCGACCGACGATGTTGCAGTAGCCGTCCTCGCGCATCTCGGCCAGGTCACCTGTGTGCATCCAGCCGTCGGCGTCGATCGCCTCGTCGGTCTTCTCCTGGTCCTGCCAGTAGCCGATCATCACCGAGTAGCCGCGGGTGCAGAACTCCCCCGGCTTGCCGCGCTCGACCGTCTCGCCCGTGGCCGGGTCGACGATCTTGATCTCGACGTGCGGGTGCGCCCGCCCGATCGTGGCCGTACGCCGGTCCAGGTCGTCGTCCGCGCGGGTCTGGCACGACACCGGCGAGGTCTCGGTCATCCCGTAGGCGATGGACACCTCGGCCATGTGCATCTCGTTGACGCAGCGCTTCATCACCTCGACCGGACAGATCGAGCCGGCCATCACACCGGTGCGCAGGTTGGTGAGGTCGTGGCCGGCGAACGACGGCTCGTTCTGCATCGCGATGAACATCGTCGGGACGCCGTACAGCGCGGTGCACCGTTCCTCCGCCGTCGCCTGCAGGGTGATCGCGGGGTCGAACCCGGGCGCCGGGATGACCATCGCCGCGCCGTGGGTCGTGCATCCCAGGTTCGCCATCACCATCCCGAAGCAGTGGTAGAAGGGCACCGGGATGCACAGCCGGTCCTCCGCAGTGAAGTTGATCAGGTCGGTCGTGAGGAAGCCGTTGTTCAAGATGTTGCGGTGGCTCAGGGTGGCGCCCTTGGGATGGCCGGTGGTGCCGCTCGTGTACTGGATGTTGATCGCATCGCCAGGAGCCAACGTGGCCATCCGTTCGGACAGGGCGCCCTCGGGGAGCCCCTCGCCCTCGGCGAGGAGCCTGTTCCAGTCCTCGGTGCCGATGTGGACGACCCGCGTGAGCGTCCCGTTCTTCGGCGCGGTCTCCTCGACCATCTCGCGGTAGTTGCTGGTCTTGAACGACTCGGCGCAGACCAGCAGCCGCAGGCCGGACTGGTTGACCGCGTAGGAGAACTCGTGGGTGCGGTAGGACGGGTTGAGGTTGACCAGGATCGCGCCGATCTTGGCGCAGGCGTACTGCGTGATCGTCCACTCCGCGCAGTTCGGTGACCAGATCCCGACCCGGTCACCCTTCTCGATCCCCACGGCCATCAGGCCCCGGGCGAAGGCGTTCACGTCGCGATCGAGCTCCGCGTAGGTCCACCGCCGACCGGAGCCGAACTCGACCAGCGCCTCGTTGTCACCGTAGGACGCCACGGTGCGCTCGAAGTTGTCGCCGATGGTCTCCTCGATCAGGGCGGGGCTGGTCTCACCCGCTGCGTGGGACTCCATTCGCGAAGCCTAGTGGTGCGTCTGCGAAATGGCCCGGCCTCGCGACGGCCGCATCCCGCGCCATTTCACAGAGCCCAACCAAGACCTGTGTCACGGCTGGGTGAACAGCTTCGTGACCAGATCGGGGTCGAGGGCGCCGTAGCCGGTCGAGCGCCAGGGCTCGACGTCGAGGTCGAAGTAGTGTCGCGGCTTCCCGCGCGTGACGAAGTCGAGGACGCCACGGGGCTCGCGGCCGGCCGTCACGTCCCGCGAGCAGGCCGCGCACATCGGCACCTCCATCCCTCCGTGGTCGCCCTTCAAGATGGTCGAGCGAACTCCGGGACCGTGCAGCGGGTTGAGGTAGCACGGTCGCACCGGCTCGTACGACGCCCCGCGCACCGCCGCGGACAGGGCGGCCTCACCCCGCTCGGTCAGCACGATCGAACCGACCACGTCTGCCGCTGAGTGCCGGCGCTCAAGGATGCGCCTGGCCAGGTCGTAGTGGTCCAGCGCCGCCTGCCAGGAGGCGGAGTCGGCCCGCGTGGTGATCTCGGTGGCGTCGATGCGCTCACCCAGCGCGAGCACCTCGTTGTTGGCGCGCTTCTCGAGCTGCCTGTCCTGGGTGGCCCGGATCGTGGAGAGCACCGACCTCGGCAGCTCGAAGGGACGGTCGGTCACGTGCCCTGAGCCGGGGGCTGCCCCCCGACGCCGCCCCCTGACGATGGCGACCGCGACGGCCGCGAGCACGAGCACGAGTACGCCGACGAGCGAGAACCCGACCACAGCGCCGGTGCTCTCGCCGCCGGACGAGCCGGGCGCGGACGACCGCGTGCTGCCGGAGGTGCTCGCGTCGCCGGCCTGCAGCCGGTCGTACTCCTGCTTCCCAGTGCCGGTGCGCACGAGCTCGATCGTCTTCAGCAGCTGCTTGCCGATGTCGCCGGGATCCGTCGTCCTTGCCACCGCCGTCGCGTAGAACGCGTCCGGAGCCGACCCGAAGCTCTGCGGGCGGACAGCGGGCTCACCGTTGAGCTCGGTGCCGAGGTAGACGCCGTCCTTGCCGGTGTCGCTGTGGATGGTGCCGAGGAGCAGCCCGGGCCGGCCGCTGTAGAGGGGGTCGTCGTAGCCGACCTTGATCGCCACCACATAGATCGGCGTCGGGATCTTCGCAATCTCGGTGCGCAGCTGGGCCTGCACCTGCGGGCTGATCTGCCCGTTCAGAGAAGGGTCGACGTACAGGCCCGAGCTGCCGAGCGCGGCCTCGATCTGGGCCAGCGTCGCGTCATCGATGCTCACGGCAAGTGCTCCTCAGGTCCGGTTCGCAGCAGGCCGACGAACCCGATCAGGCAGAGGAGGACCACGAAGCCACCGCCGGCGAACACGATGCCGGCAGCTGTCCCGCCCCCGGGGCCGCCCCAGTAGTCCGACCGCTCCACCCGCTCGGCCGGTTCCGCGCCCATGGCCCTGGCGTAGGCGAGCAGTGCCTGGTCGGGGCGGGCGACCAGGACGTCGGTGTCGACGAACGTGTCGGCCATTCCGCGTGACTCGGACGTCGCGTTCAGCAGCTGGTCGATGACCGCGTAGCGACCGTCGCCGT
>JBDSXU010000442.1:0-7739 GCA_039926005.1 Marmoricola sp. | reverse complement strand
ACCGGTGATCTGGGCGACTGCGGGACCTGAATCCCCGAGACGGAAGACTGCGTTCACGCAGCGACTGTAGCCGGGACGACTCAGGCGATGTAGTCGGCGAGCTCCTTGAGCAGGACTGCCTTGGGACGAGCCCCCACGATCTGCTTGACGACCTCGCCGTCCTTGTAGAGGTTGAGCGTCGGGATGCCGTTGACCCGGTAGGTCGACGGGGTCACGGGGTTCTCGTCCACGTTCATCTTGACGAAGGTGACCTTCTCGCCGTGCTCAGCGGCCAGCTCGTCCAGGATCGGACCGACCTGGCGGCAGGGGCCACACCACTCGGCCCAGAAGTCCACCAGAACGGGCTTCTCGGACTTCAAGACCTCGGTCTCGAAGTTGTCGTCGGTGACGGCCTGCAGGTCAGACATCTGTGCTCCTTGTGTGTCGAGTCTCTGTTCGGGTTGCCCTGATTGAACATCCCCGCTGTGACATTTCTTCCCGGGTCAAAGGCGTGTCTCAGGCGCCCGCGCCCACGGTGGCCGCACCGGCAGAGGTGGTGAGGGCGAAGTCGAGGTCGCTGAGGTAGCGCTCCGCGTCGAGGGCGGCCGCACAACCGGTGCCGGCGGCGGTGATCGCCTGGCGGTAGTGGTGGTCGACCAGGTCGCCACACGCGAAGACGCCGGTGAGGTTGGTGCGGGTGGAAGGCGCGTCGACGAGCACATAGCCCTCGTCGTCGAGCCGGACCTGACCGGGCAGCAGCTCCGAGCGCGGGTCATGGCCGATGGCGACGAACAGGCCGGTCGCGTCCAGCTCACGGGTCTCGCCGGTCCCGGTGTCGCGCAGGGTCAGGCCGGTCACCTTGTCCTCACCGTGGATCTCGGCGACCTCGGAGTCCCAGGCGAAGTCGATCTTCGGGTCGGCGAAGGCGCGCGCCTGCATGATCTTCGAGGCACGCAGCTCACCGCGGCGGTGGATCAGGGTGACCTTGGATCCGAAGCGCGACAAGAACGTGGCCTCCTCGATGGCGGAGTCGCCACCACCCACCACAGCGATGTGCTGCTCGCGGAAGAAGAACCCGTCACAAGTGGCACACCAGCTGACGCCATGGCCGGCGAGACGGTCCTCGTCGGGGATGCCCAGCTTGCGGTAGCCCGAGCCCATCGCGAGGATCACGGCCCGCGCTGAGAAGGTGCCGTCCGCAGTCGTCACGGTCTTCACCTCGCCGGTCAGGTCCAGGGCGGTCACGTCGTCGGAGACGATCTCAGCGCCGAACCGCTCGGCCTGCGCCCGCATCTCATCCATCAGGGCCGGACCCTGGATGCCGTCGCGGAAGCCGGGGAAGTTCTCCACCTCGGTGGTGTTCATCAGCGCACCACCCGCGGTGACCGAGCCCTCGAACTGCAGCGGCGCGAGGTCGGCTCGGGCGGCGTACACCGCTGCGGTGTAACCGGCCGGGCCTGATCCCACGATGATCACGTTGCGGGTCTCGCCACCGGTTGAGCTGGTCTCTTCGGTCACTGCGACTCCTACGCTGGTCCTGTTCGGGTTTGCTCCGGGTCAACAGATCCTAGGCACCGCGCATTCCGGCGCTGGTAGCGGCGCGGCCGCTGATCATCTCTGGGTCAGGTGAGGGCGACGAGGCTCATGAGGTTGTCCTGCGGCAGGTCGGGTACGGCGGTCGCGGTGACGTTGACCGTGACGAGTTCCGCCCGGCCGGACTGCACCGTGAGGAACGCCGTGTCAGAGGCGTCGCGACCCGTGGAGATCCTCACCAGGGTTCCGCGGGGAGCGAGGGTGGTGGCGTCTACGGCGTACCACCTGCCGTCGATGGCCGCCTCTACCACGGCGTGGAAGTCCATCGGTGAGAGGCCGGGTGCGTAGACCGCCACCAGTCGGGCGGGGACGTTGCGGGCACGGAGCATCGCGATCACCAGATGTGCGAAATCGCGGCAGACGCCTTGCCGTAGGAGCAGCGTCTGGGTCGCTCCGTCCGTGGGGCGGCTGGAGCCGCTGACGTAGTAGAGCTGGGTGCCTACCCACGAGCTCACGGCGTCCAGCAGCTCCTTGCCCTCCAGCGTGGAGAACTCGGCCCAGGCCGTGGGGCCGAGCTCGTCGGACTCCGCATAACGGCTGGGCCGGCGGTAGTCGATGTCGTCGACGGGGTCCACCGTCGCGGGCGGAGCGAGACCGGCCACGTCGGCGGAGTAGGACAGGACCAGCCGCCCCGGAGGCGCAGTACAGACGTGCAGCCGGCCGCCGTCGTCGACGCCGAGCTCCGTGACCTCGACCGGGCGTCCGCCGACCGTGATCGAGAGGTACTCCGAGGCCAGCTCCGGACCACGCGCCACCGCCACCGACCAGACCAGCTCGGCGCGCTCGCGGACGTCCAGCTCGACCTGGCACGAGACGGAGCGGGTGCGGTGGGAGGTGCTCATGGCACCAGTGTTCCGCAGGGTTCTCCCGCTCCCCACCTACGGGGTGATCGTGGCCGAGTCGAGCTTGCGCTTCCCCTTGCACGTCCACGCCTCCACGAGCTGCTTGCCGTCGCTGACGCGATGGACGACGAGGACGGCCACCCGGCCGTCATACTCGATCGGGCTTGGGACGGCGCCGTCGGTGATGTGGGGCCCCGGGCAGCTCAGCGAGGTCAATGCGGCAGCCGGGCTCCGCTGCTCGGCGGCGCGGTCACCGGCCGTGTCCTGGCTCTCCCCGGACTTTCCCTGGTCGTACTGGCTCTCGGCGCCCGGGTTCGGCGCGACCACCCCGGTGCGGCGCTTGACCAGACCGGTGACATCGGCCGCGAACGCGGTTGACCGCACACGCGGGAGCGAACGTGCCAGCTGGGGGACCCCTCCGTTCGCCGGCTCGCGCCCCGAGGGTGTGGGAGCGACTGCCTCGGGTGCGGAGTCGGCCGCACTGCCGCCGCCTCCGCTTGCGACCTTGCTGTCCGAGGACGAGCCGCCGAGCACCCCGAGGTTGGCCGCGGCAACACCCCCGGCCCCGATCACGATGACAGCCGCCGCTGCAGCGGTCACACGGGTGGCCCAACGGCGCCGCAGGGGTACGACGGTGGGGGATGCCTTTGAACGGTCAGTCTCCTCACCAGCTGGGTCCCCAGCGGTTTCGCGCTCGGCCTGCAGCCGCGCCAGGGTGTCGTCCAGCCGCGCGGCGACCTCGGGTGGCATCGACTCGCCGTCGGGACCTGACCCGAGCTCGGCGAGCAGGGCGCGGATGTGTGCGTCGGTCTCAGCCTCGTCACTCATGTCCGCTCACCTCCTCGCGTGGGTTGTCGTGCAGGTCTGGCTGTCCCCCGGGCGGCCTGCCCGGTGGGTCTCCTGGATGCGACGCATCCGGGGGCGGCTGGGTTCCCATGGCAGCCGCAGCGGGGGATTCTCGGCCCTGGCCGTCGACTGCGGGATCGAGATCGGAGAGGAGCACCGCGAGCCGTGCCCTGCCGCGGGCACATCGGCTCTTGATCGTGCCCACCGGGACGTCGAGGATTCGACCCGCCTCCAGGACGGGGTAGCCCTCCATGTCCACGAGCACCAGTGCGGCCTTCTGGTCGGGCGGCAACTCCTCGAGCGCGGCGAGCACCCGGTGGCGGCGATCGCCGGCCAGGACCTGTGCCTCGGGATCCCCGGCGCGATCGGTCCCGGCCAGCACGGAGCCTCGCGCGGCGTGTTCCTCGAGGTCGTCGGGCAGCGGGTCGGCAGCGCGTACCTTCACGCGGCGGAGTCGGTCCAGGCAGGCGTTGACCACGATCCGGTGCAGCCAGGTGGTCACGGCGGAGTCACCGCGGAAGGTCTCGGCTCGCCGGAAGGCGGAGATCAGAGCGTCCTGGAGCGCGTCGGCCGCATCCTCCGGGTTGCCGGTCGTACGCACGGCAACCGCCCACAGTCGGTCCCGGTGCCGCGCGAACAGCTCCCCGAAGGCGTCCGGGTCTCCGGCGACGTGGGCCTCGACCAGGGTGACGTCGTCGCGCGGCCCGTCGTGGCCCGTCGTCACGACCTGACCGTGATGTCAGTGATCTCACCCCGGAAGCCACCGGCCACCGCGGGCAGCTTCGTCAGCCAGATGAGCAGGAAGCGGGTCTTCGGGGCGGAGTCGAGGGTCACCGTCGCACGCTCCGGTGCGTTGGCGCGGGTCGCGACCTTGTCGAGCTGGTCGAGGTTGTCGGGCGACTCGGTCACGCCGGCCGGCGCGGCGTACACCTCGAAGGAGGTGGGGCTGCCCTTGAACCTGACGCTCACCGAGCCGGCCCGCTTCTCGCCGCCGAGGTCGACCATCAGGCCGACGCCGGACTTCAAGCCGCCCAGGGCGGGGTCCCCCCGGTAGGTGACGGTCGTCCACGAGGTGGCCGGATCACCGTCGATGGCGTTGGGTGCGCTGCCGGGGTTCTCCTCCGGCGGAGTGGCGAAGGGGTCGAAGTCACGTACGTCGGCGATCTTCAGCGTCGATCCGGTTGCCTTCGGGGAGCTGCTGGAGGTCCCGTCGGATCCCGGCGGAGTGGTCCCGTCCTCGCGGCCACGGCTGAAGGCGACAGCCATCGCGACGACGAGCACCAGCAGTACGGCGATCACGATCGCCATCCGTAGCCAGCCGCGCCCTTCCTTGCCCGTGTGCGTCTCGGTCTCCTGCGCGGAGTCCGGCTCGAAGGGCCAGAATGCGGGTCGAGGCGGGCCGTGATCACCGTTGCCCGCGGAACGCGCTGCTGCTCCGGGGCGGCCGTCGGTGTCATTTCCGGTCTGGCTGCGCGACCGGCTGCCGGACTGGCTGCCGGACTGGGTTCCCGCGTCGGTCTGGGACCTGGAGGACAAGGAGCCCGTTGTCTGCTCGGCCTGCGAGCCGGCCGGCACCCGGCGTTCGGTCGAGGCGAACAGTGGTCGCTCGGGGATGTCGGGGAACGCTGCTGGCGGTGACCGGTGCTGGGTAGGGGGACGCAGTGGGGTGAGGGAGTCGGGACCGTCGGCCGGAGGCCGGAAGGTCTGGGTCGCGTCGGGGTCCACGGGGACGGTGCCGGAGACCTGCGTCGCCTCGGGGTCGCTCTCGACGGCCGCCCCCGTGCGTGGCTGCGAGTCCGTGTCGGCCTCGGCGAGGTGCCCCGTCTCGGAGCCCGTCTCGGAGCCCGTCTCGGAGCCCGTCTCGGCCTCGGTGTCGCTGTCGGTGTCACTCTCGAGGTCGGGTAGGGCGCTCGGGAGTGCGTCACGGTGGATCGAAACCGTCGGCTCGGCGTGCATCGCGGCTGCGTCCATGGGGGCGTTGACGCTGGGATCACCCACGTAGTCGGCCAGCGCTGCGGCGATCTCGTGCGCCGTCTCGATGGGCATCGCGTGCTGGGAAGCCTCCTTGTGCAGCACCCGCTCGCAGATCGCGTCGAGGGTGCGGGGGACACCAGCGCGCACCTGGCGGGGACGCAGGGGTCGCCGTGACTCGCGTGGTGCACTCGGTACGGCGGAGCGCGCCACCCCCGGCCAGCGGCCGGTCAGCGCCGCGTAGAGGATCCCGGCGAGGTTGATGACGTCGGCCTCGCGGTCATCGAGGTCGCCGTAGAGCGGGTCGGGTGGACGTTCCTTCTCGAGGCTGGCGTCGACGACGTACCCGATGAGCTTGACCGCGCCGGCGTGGGTGACGAGCACCGCCTCGGGGTTCAGCCGGCCGTGGGCCACGCCCTGCGCGTGCCCTGCCGCGATCGCCTCGGCCACTTCACGCGTGAGCCACGCGGCGCGCGAGGGGGGGAGTGTCCCCTGCTGGAGCATCAGGTCGAGGGAGATGCCCTCGCCCCACTCGTTGACCACCCACGGGATGTCGCCCTCGTCGTCGCAGTCGAGCACGCGCAGCAGGTGCGGGTCCACGACGGTGGCCGAGATCCGGGCCGCGTCGAGCAGTCCGGGCGCGCGTGGGTCGGCGCTCGGTATGGCGTGGATGGCCACGCTGCGCGCGAGGATCGTGTCGGTGGCTCGCCAGAAACGCGCTCCGGCGCTCTCGGTGAGGAGGTCGTCGAGGCGGTAGCGGCCGGCGAGGACGGTTCCGGGTCCGATCGAGCCGGTCATCGCGTCGTGCACCTCCCTGCTTCCTCTGCGGCCCAGGTTTCCGCGTTGCGCGGAGACATGGGCCGTCGATGTACGGCCGGGACCATCGTAGGGCCGGGCCGGGAGCCCCCGTCGGCCGGTTTGGGGTCACTTCCGGCCGGCGAGGCGACGCGTGATCAGCCTCGTGACGTCAGTGACCTCGGAGATCCGCAACATTCGCGCCAGCCCGAGGTAGATCCCGACGAAGGCCGGGCCGACGACGGCGAGGTCCAGGACTGCGTGCAGCTTGCCCTTCCCGGGGACAAGCTCGCCCATTCCCTGACGCAGCCCCCAGGCGGCGGCGCCACTGATCCCGACGACGATCACGAGCCGCACCAGGAACCGCACCAGCCGGCGACCGTCGAGACCGCCGACCGTGCGCGAGAGAATCACGTAGGAGGTCAGGGCCCCCACCGCGTAGGAGCACGCGTAGGCGATCACGAGGCGGGGAGCGGTCTCGGAGGGAGGTGCGTCGCGGGTGAGCAGGACGGCCGCGACGATGTTGGTGATCGCGATACCGCACTGGATCCCGAATACCCGCCGTGTCTGTTCGAGAGCGTAGAACCCGCGCAGCATCAGGTAGTGGGCGGTGAACAGCACCAGGCCGATCCCGAAGAGGGCCAGCGTGGGGGCGAAGTTGGCGAAGTCGGCCTTCGCGCTGCCGTAGGCCCAGATCACGTTGGCGATGTCGAGGGACATCACCGAGAAGATGACCGCGA
This sequence comes from Marmoricola sp., assembly GCA_039926005.1. Lineage (GTDB taxonomy): Bacteria > Actinomycetota > Actinomycetes > Propionibacteriales > Nocardioidaceae > Marmoricola. The sequence continues at coordinate 973 of JBDSXU010000442.1, read as the reverse complement.
CGGGAACCACCAGCGCATAGGCAGACCGCAGCGTCGAGGAGACCGCGCTGCCGACCTCGCGCAGTCGCCCGTCGGCGGCGTACGACGAGAGCATGGGCAGCATGGCGGTGGCCAGCGAGACCGTGATGATCGAGTGCGGGACCATCGTGAGCAGGAACGAGTTGGAGTAGATGGTGTAGCCGGTGCCTTCTGGACCGCCGGGTCCGCCGTCCGGTCCGCCGCCCACGGTGCCGCGGCTCGCAAGGCGTACGACGACCGTGTAGGCGATCTGGTTGACCACCACGAACAGCACGGTCCACACCCCCAGACGCAGCGTGTGCCCGAGCCCGCTGCCACGGAAGTCGAAACGCGGGCGATAGCTGAAGCCGGCCGCCTTGAGGTAGGGCAGCAGCACCAGCAGCTGGACGACGATCCCGATGGTCGACCCGATGCCGAGCAGGGCCTCAGCAGCCGCGCTGAAGCCACCCTGCTTCTCGGCTCCCTGCGCCGGGCCGAGCGCCACCAGGTAGGTGCTCAGCACGGCCACCGCCACCACGTTGTTGGCGATGGGCGCCCACATCATCGGTCCGAATCGGCCGCGCGAGTTGAGGATCTGGCCCACCAGCACGAACATCCCGTAGAAGAAGACCTGTGGGAGGCAGTAGCGGGCGAAGTCGATGACCGACCCCAGCTGCGCCGAGCGCGAGGGGTCGAAGTAGTCCGCGACCAGGAAGAGCCTCATCAACCACGGAGCGGCTATCACCAGGCCGATCGTGACGACACCCAGGAACAGCGCCGCGAGCGTGATGATCCGGTTCGTGTAGGCCTCGCCGCCGTCGGCGTCGTTCTTCATGGAGCGCACGAGCTGTGGCACGAGTACGGCGTTGACCACGCCTCCTGCCAGCAGGATGTAGAGCATGTTCGGGACCGTGTTGGCGATGTTGAACACGTCGGCGTGCAGCCCGACCCCGAGCGCCGCCGCCAGCAGGATGCC